>JAEWKH010000070.1 GCA_023386155.1 Pseudomonadota bacterium | reverse complement strand
CTCAAGATTAGTCAACGCTGATGAGGGACAATCCAGGGCAGAGCGGGCCGAAGGAAAGTCCGCCTCCACATTCCCGTCGTTGCGCTGCCGCCAAGTGGTCTTTGCTGCCGAAGGTCGGGGAATTTCGGGGTACCTCGGGACAGTCGCGACAACTATCGTTGTAGCTCCGAGTTGTGCGGGCCGGATGATAGCATTGGGCAATGCTATAGGGCAATGTAATCGAACCTGCCTTTGAACGGAAGAGCCGTTCTCGCTGACACTTTGCTGGTTAAATACTTGAGGGCTCTCAATCGTGACGTATGGCCGGGAGTATCGGCAAAGGTTTCGAGCAGCCGGAGGCAGTGTCCCTTTTATATCTGCTCATGATCGGACGGGTCGACAGGCATGAAATATCACGAGACGAACGTCGTTCCTGATCTTGCTGCAGCGGCGTCCCATCCAGGGCACGCGTCCGGCGGCGGTGGACAGTCGCATCAGGGGCCTTCGGTGGTCGCGGGAGGACGTCAACCCGGGTTCAAGACATGGCATCCGACCGCCGAGAGATCGGCCCCCGAGGCTGCCGCAAACGGTCCCCACGAACATCAACCTCCGCGCGAGAGACGTCCCCTCGAACGGCAAAAGCCCAAGAGCAACCTAGAGATCATCGGCAAGGTGCTCGGTGCCGTGCGCCGCCACTACCGTCTCGTCGCCGTGCTGAGCATCCTTCTCTCGGTCCTGGCTCTTGGAGGCGTTCTGATGCTTCCTCCTCAGTTCACCGCAACGACGCTTCTGGCTGTCGATGCGACGAGCGAGGCACGCCCCACGGAGCCGGCCGTCACCGGGTATTCACTCAATGTCGACGGCGAAGTCGAGATCATGCAGTCGCTGAAAGTCGCGCAGCAAGTGGTCAAGCGGCTCAACCTGACCGAGGATCCGAGGTTTGCAGACACGGCCTCGCACCCACCGTCCCCGACAGGTGAAACATCGGGTTTCTTCAAGTCGTTGCTGCCGGGATCGGACAATTCTGCGGCTAATGAAGGGGAAGAAAACTCGCAATCGGGCCCTGCCTCGACGGGAGAGAGTATCGAGGATCACGAACCCGCCGTCGTTCGTGCCGCAGTGGCGCTGCAGAAGCTTACGAATGTCCGCAGGCGCGGCCTGACGAGCGTGATCGCCCTGGATATCACCATCGACGATCCCAAGGATGCCGCTCGGCTGGCGAACGCCTATGCCGACACCTATATCAGTGAGCAGATCAATGCCAAGCTCGATGCCGCGAGGCATACGGAAGCTGCGCTTTCCCGGCGTGTTGCAGAGCTCGGCGAGGAGCTGAGGCGTTCTGAATCGCAGATCAAAGCCTTCGCGCTGATGCAGGGATCCCAATCCAGCGACGAGGCCGCCCGTTCCGGAATCGATCGCTTGCAGGCCAGCGCCGCCGCCGCCTCCCGCGAGGCGGCTTCCCAGGCGGCGAAGCTGAGAGAGGCCGACGGCCTCCTGGCGGCCGGCAATCTTGCAGCGCTTGGAAAACTGCTCAACGTTTCTCAAATCGAGTTCCTGGACGAGGAGCGCCGCTCCATCGAGCAGCAGCTCAAGGCCCCAAGCCAGGGGGAGGACGATCCCGGAGAACTGCGGCAGCGTCTCGAGGCGATCGGTCAGCAAATGCTGTCTCTGGGCAGCAAGGCGGTCGAGACACTTCGGCAGCAATCCGAGCAAAGCAACGGGCAGGTGGCCGCCCTTCGGCAGGAGTTGAAGGAGCTTGTTCAAAGATCCGACTCCTCGACCGAGAACTCCGTTCAGCTCTTCCGGCTGCAGCAGGAGGCTGCGACGACGCGGCAGCTTTATCAGGAATATCTCGGCCGGCTGAAGGGGGCTGCGCAGCTGCGCAGAACGGTCACTCCGAGCGTCTATGTCGTGGCTGAGGCCGGCATTCCGCCGAACAAGAGCTTCCCGCCTCGCTCCATGCTTCTTGTTCTGGGGTGCCTCGCGGGCGTCGCCGTCGCAGTGGGAGCTGCTTACGCCCGGGACAACTATCCGCAGAACATCAAGTTCGTCGACGAGCTGGAGGCTGTCTCACGCGCGCCGAATGTCGGGGTGGTTCCGGATTCGAACCGCTCGAAGACGAAGGGAATGCAGCCGCAGAACCTGATCTATGCGCAGCCTCTTTCGGAATATTCCGAGGCGATCCGGCGGTTGCGCGTGGCCCTGAACCTGACCTTCAATCGAGGGGCAGGGTTCAAGTCGCTGCTCGTGACCTCGGCGCAACGCCAGGAGGGGCGCACGACCATCGCTTTGTCGCTCGCCAGGGACGCCGTACGGGCAGGGCTCAAGGTCGTCATTCTGGATTGCGACCTGCGTCACCCGAACCTGCATACCAAGATTGGGATCGGCAACGACGAGGGCGTGAGCGACATGCTTCTCTCGCCGGTGCCCGGCCTGCACATGAGTGCCATCCAGGTGGACACTCAATCCTCGTGCTTCGTCATCCCGAGCGGAGGATTGGGGGATGCCAGCCCCGACCAGCCCCTGCAGTCACCGCATCTGGGTCGGGTCATCAAGGAGCTGGAGGAAAGGTTTGATCTGGTCATCATCGATGCGGCGGCGCTCGAAACGGCTGCCGATGCGCTTCAGATCGCTCAGTATGTCGATGGAATCTTGCTGATCGCGCGCTCGACAAGGGCACAGCCCGCCAAGGTTCGGGATGCGGTGCTCGATCTTCAGCGCACGAGATGCAGCAATCTCGCCACGGCGCTGAACTGCGCCGTTCCGCCCAATCTATGAGGCGCGGAAGGTTTCTCGAACAGGCGTGAGGAGATGACGATCGAAAGCGGCCCACGCCAGAGCGTGGGCCGCTTTCTTGTGGCACTTAGAGGATGTAGAAGTCGGCTGCCGTCAGCTTGAGGTTCGGAGCAAGCTTCGCGAACTCGATTTGAGCCGCGGAGCCGGTGCCGTCCTTGTCGAAGTACAGGCTTCCAGTGGTGCTGTTGTAGATGAAGCGATCCGACGAGTCGGCTGCCTTGGAGCCGATCGTGAACTTCTGCGACGGGAGCGTGCCCCAATCGACGTAGCCGCCGGAGTACACGGCGTTCTCGACATGAATCTTGTCGACGCCCGGCGTGAAGTCCGTGATGCGGGCGACTCCGCCCTTCGTGTCGAACACGAAGGCGTCACGGCCCGCGCCGCCGGTCAGGACGTCGTTGCCGCCCTTGCCGTTGATGGTGTCGTTTCCGCCATAGCCGTAGATCGTCTCGCTCGCGGAGGTGCCGATCAGCGTGTTGGCGCTGTCGGTTCCGTTGATCACGGTACCGGGATTCGGCGAGGGGGACGGCTCAGGAGTAGGCGTCGGAGAGGGCGTCGGCGACGGGGAGGGCGACGGGCTGGAATGAGCCGTGTCGGTATGTCCTGCCGATCCGTATGTGAGGTCGATGTCCTTGTAGTTGACCGCGAAGGTCTCGCCACCGGAAGGCGACTTGCGGTAGGCGCCCATCTCCCAGTGCGACTCGGTCGCGTTGGTGTAGCCGATCTTGCCGGTGTAGTTGGCGATCTTGGTGCCGTCGCGCCAGACATAGGCGTGGCCGTTGGAGCCGCTGGCGTCGAGCTTGACGTCGATCTCCATGTCGTACCACTTGCCGCGCTGGATGTCGGCGCTGTCGATGTAGACGGT
>JAEWKH010000003.1 GCA_023386155.1 Pseudomonadota bacterium | reverse complement strand
CCGCAAGGCGCCGGGCCTGAAGGTGCTGGCTCCAAGGGGGCCGGCTCTTTGACATCACGCATCAGCAGACCCACGCGTCCTCCATCCCACCGTCGTCATGGCCGGGCTCGTCCCGGCCATCCACGCCGTCAAACCCGGCCCGGTCTCCCTCTGTCCTCATCCTGAGGAGGTCGCGCAGCGACCGTCTCGAAGGAGGCTCCAGAGGGCACTGGAAGCTCCTTCGAGACGCCGCCTCCGGCGGCCCTCAGGATGAGGGTGGAGAAGGCTTGAAGGCAGGATCGCCGGCATTGATCCTCGGATCGCGTCCGGGGAGGAGACGACGGCAAGGGTCTCAGTTCGGACAGAGCAGCCAGTGACGCTCCGGGATCGCACGAGGAGTGGCACCGGAACCCTCTCCCTTTGATGGGCGGGCAGGATGGGAGCGGGGTCCCATCCGGGATGAGCCCTCACGGCCCGATTTCGTGCTTCCGCCTTGACTTCCCCTTCCTCCCATGGATGTTGCGCTTGAAATCGAACCAGCAGGCCTTTTCATGTCCGCCTCCATGCACCGTTACCGTTCCCACACCTGCGGCGCGCTCCGCGAATCCGATGTCGGCCAGGTCGCCCGGCTCTCCGGCTGGTGCCACCGCATCCGCGACCATGGCGGCGTGCTGTTCATCGACCTGCGCGACCATTACGGCATGACGCAATGCGTGATCGATCCGGATTCGCCGGCCTTCAGGCAGGCCGAGGCGGCCCGGTCGGAATGGGTGATCCGGGTCGACGGCAAGGTGCGCAAGCGCCCGGCCGGAACCGAGAACCCGGAGCTGCCGACCGGCATGGTCGAGGTCTACATCACGGACATCGAGGTGCTGGGCCCCGCGGCCGAGCTGCCGATGCCGGTCTTCGGCGACCAGGAATACCCGGAGGAGACCCGGCTCACCTACCGCTATCTCGACCTTCGCCGCGAGAAGCTGCACAACAACATCATGAAGCGCGGCGCGATCATCAACAGTCTGCGCACGCGCATGCAGCAAAGCGGCTTCTTCGAGTTCACGACGCCGATCCTGACCGCCTCCTCGCCGGAGGGCGCGCGCGACTTCCTGGTGCCGTCGCGCATCCATCCCGGCAAGTTCTACGCGCTGCCGCAGGCGCCGCAGCAGTTCAAGCAGCTGATCATGATCTCCGGCTTCGACCGGTACTTCCAGCTCGCGCCCTGCTTCCGCGACGAGGACCCGCGCGCCGACCGCCTGCCGGGCGAGTTCTACCAGCTCGACGTGGAGATGAGCTTCGTCACGCAGGAAGACATCTTCCAGACCATGGAGCCGGTGATCCGCGACACCTTCAAGGAATTCGCGGACGGCAAGCCGGTGACCGAGGTGTTCCCGCGCATCCCGTATTTCGAGTCCATGCTGAAATACGGTTCCGACAAGCCGGACCTGCGCAACCCGCTCGTGATCGCCGACGTGTCCGAGGTGTTCGAGCGCGAGGACGTGACCTTCAACGCGTTCAAGAACGTCATCAAGTCCGGCGGCGTCGTGCGCGCCATTCCGGCGACGGGCGCAGCCTCGCAGCCGCGCTCCTTCTTCGACAAGCTCAACGACTGGGCCCGCACGGAAGGCGCGCCCGGCCTCGGCTACATCGTGTTCGAGGAGGAGGGCGGCCAGATCCAGGCCAAGGGTCCCATCGCCAAGTTCATCCCGGAAGCCGCGCAGGCAATCATCCGCGAGAAGGCCGGCATCAAGGCGGGCGACGCGGTGTTCTTCTCGGCAGGCGCTGAGGACAAGGCGGCTTCGCTCGCCGGCAAGGCGCGCACCCGCATCGGCGAGGAGCTCGGCCTCGTCGACAAGGACCGCTTCGAGTTCTGCTGGATCGTCGACTTCCCGCAATACGAGTGGAACGAGGACGAGAAGAAGATCGACTTCTCCCACAACCCGTTCTCCATGGCGGATTTCGACCACGACGCCTTCATGGCGCTCGATCCGGCCGACAAGGACACGATCCTCAAGATCACGGCCTTCCAGTACGACATGGTCTGCAACGGCTACGAGATGGCCTCCGGCTCGATCCGCAACCACCGCCCCGACCGGATGGTGAAGGCCTTCGAGATCGCCGGCTACGGCGAGAAGGAGGTCATGGAGCGGTTCGGCGGCATGTATCGCGCCTTCCAGTACGGCGCTCCGCCCCACGGCGGCATGGCGGCCGGCGTCGACCGCATCGTGATGCTGCTCTGCGGCGCGCATAACCTGCGCGAGATCACGCTGTTCCCGATGAACCAGAAGGCGGAAGACCTGCTGCTCGGCGCACCCTCCGACGTGACGCCCAAGCAGCTGCGCGAGCTGCACATCCGGCTGAATCTGCCGGAGAAATGAGCCGCATCGACGCCACCGCCATCGTCGTGACCTTCGACAGCGCCCATGCGCTGCCGGAGTGTCTCGGTGCGCTGGCGGCGGACGGCGTTCCTGCGCTCGTGGTCGACAATGCCTCCACGGATGACACCGTCGCCGTCGCCGAAGGGCAGGGCGCGCGGGTCATCCGCAACGCCCGCAACGAGGGCTATGGCCGCGCCAACAATATCGGCGTGCGGGCGGCCGGGAGCGAGTTCGTGCTCATCGTCAATCCGGACTGCATCGTCGACCGGGGCGCGGTCCCGGCCCTCGTCGATGCGGCGCGTCGCTATCCGGATGCCGCGTTCTTCGCGCCGCAGATCGTGGAGCCGAGCGGCCGCGTGTTCTACCAGCCGCGCTCGCTGCTCGCGACCTCGCTGACCAATCCGGGCGGCAGGCTCGTCCTGCCGGAAGGCGAGGCCTGCGCGCCGTTCTTCTCCGGCGCCTGCTTTCTCATGCGCCGCGACGCCTTCCTGAAACTCGGCGGCTTCGACGAGAACATCTTTCTGTTCTACGAGGACGACGACCTCTGCCGCCGCGTGGCGGATTCCGGCTCCGCGCTGATCTATGTCCCGCAGGCCGTCGTCCGTCACGGACGGGGCCGGTCGAGCGGCGAGAAACGCGGCCGCATCTTCGCCTCGCGCTGGCACCAGGCCTGGTCGCGGGCCTATGTGAGCCGCAAGTATGGCCTGTCGAACCCGGCACCCGGCATGTTCGCGATCAATGCGCTGAAAGCGGCAGGAGCGAGCTTGACTTTCCAGCGCAAGCTCGTCGAGCGTTACGGCGGCTCTGCGGCGGGAGCCTGGGCCTTCCTGAAGGGCGAGAAGGCCCTGGAGCACGAGGGAGTGTCATGAGCGTCCTCGCATTTCTGAACAATGCGCCCAGCGTCTCGGCGGCCCTGGCCCATGAGAAGAACAATTTCGGCCTGATCCGGCTGGCTCTCGCGCTCGCCGTCGTCGTGTCGCACGCCTTCAGCGTGACTACGGGGGCGCTGTTCGACGAGCCGCTGATCGCGTCCACGGGGTTCACGCTGGGCGAGCATGCGGTGAACGGCTTCTTCGCCATCTCGGGCTTCCTCGTCACCATGAGCTTCGCCCGGCGCGGCTGGCGCGACTATGCCGTCGCCCGCGTGCTGCGCATCGCGCCGGGGCTGATCGTGGCGGTGCTCGCGGTTTCGCTCCTCCTGGGCAGCGCGATGACCAGGCTGCCTCTCGGCGAGTACCTGGAAAGCCCGGCCTTGCGCCGCTTCATCACGGCGACGCTCACGAGCTTCAAGAGCAACATCGCCTTGCCGGGCGTGTTCGCCGACAATCCCTTCACATTCCCGATGGGAACGGTCTGGACCCTCAAATACGAGGTCATGTGCTATGCGGGCGTTTTCGCCATCGGCCTCGCCGGGTTCCTGCGCCTGCGCATCGCGGCCTTCGCCCTCGTGTGCGGACTTGCGATCGCTCTGCTCGGGCTCGACCTGATGCGGCCCGATGCGCCGAAAGGCATGGAAACGGCCCTGCGCCTGCCGCTGATCTTCGCCTTCGGCGGCGCGCTTTATGTCTGGCGCGACCGGGCCCGCCTCTCGGCCGGGCTCGTGCTGGTACTGTTCCTCGCCACGTGGCTGAGCGCCGGAACCTTCCTCTACAAGACGCTGCTCTTCACCGGCTCGGCCTACGCGATCCTCTGGCTCGCCCTGTCGCCCGCGTTCACGCGGTTCTCCTACGAGCCCAAGGCGGATTTGTCCTACGGCACCTATCTCTATGGTTGGCCGATCCAGCAGAGCCTGCATGCTCTCCTGCCGGGCGCTGCGGCCGGCTTCCTGCTGCTCCCCTCGCTGGCGGCCACGCTGCTGGTCGCAGCCCTGTCCTGGTATCTGGTCGAGAAGCCGGCGCTCGGCCTGAAGGCCAGGGCGCTCGGGCGCCGCACGATCAAGACGATTGAGCCCGCAGCACCTTGACGGCGGCGATCAGCTCGCGGATCCGATTGCTCTGCAGGAGCGGGATGAGGGTCGCGATCTTCTCGCGCGGCAGGTCCCACCATTGCGCCTCGAGAAGCGCCGCGATGGTCTCCTCGTCGAAGCGGTAGCGGATTACCCTGGCCGGGTTGCCGCCGACGATGGCATAGGGCGGCACGTCCTTCGTCACGATGGCGTGGGCCGCCACCACGGCGCCATGCCCTATGGTCACACCTGACATGACAATGGCGCCGGAGCCGAGCCAGACATCGTGGCCGATGGATACGTCACCGCGGGAGGTATGGTAATCCTCGCTCTCGGGCGCCAGCGGCCAGAGCTCCCGGAAGGCGGAGAAGGGATAGGTCGTGCCCCACTCGGTGCGATGGTTGCCCCCGAGCAGGATCTCCACCTTGTCGGCGATGGAGCCATAGCGGCCGATGGTGAGCTTCCTCCCCGACTCGGGAAAGCGCACTTTGGGTTTACCGTAGGTGAACTCGCCGATCTCGTAGCCGTAGCGCTCCGCCAGGCGGGCAAGGTGGATGCGGGCCTGGTTGTGCGGGTTGCGCCAGTTCTTCAAACGGTGCCGAAGCTTCATCGTACAGCCCCGGGGGCTTGAGAAGAACATTGACGGCAGGGGGGCAGGACGCGCACAAGGGCCTCCGATAAGGTTTGGTCAGTGCAAGGAGCGGCGGGGATGGGAGACAACATCTCGCAGGATCTGAAATCGGGAGCGATGTTCTACCACCAGCACCCGCGCCCCGGAAAGCTCGAGATCCAGCCGACCAAGCCCCTCGGCAACCAGCGCGACCTGGCGCTGGCCTATTCCCCCGGCGTGGCCGCCCCCTGCGAGGCCATCGCCGCCGATCCGGCCGAGGCCGCCAACCTGACTTCGCGTCAGAACCTGGTGGCCGTGATCTCGAACGGCACGGCGGTGCTGGGCCTCGGCGATATCGGCCCGCTCGCCTCCAAGCCCGTGATGGAGGGCAAGGCGGTCCTGTTCAAGAAGTTCTCCGGCATCGACGTGTTCGACATCGAGGTCGCCGAGACGAACGTGGACAAGCTGGTCGAGGTGATCGCCGCGCTCGAGCCCACCTTCGGCGGCATCAATCTCGAGGACATCAAGGCGCCGGAATGCTTCGAGGTCGAGGAGCGGCTGAAGGCCCGCATGGGCATCCCGGTCTTCCACGACGACCAGCACGGCACGGCCATCATCGTCGGGGCCGCGGTCGTGAACGCCCTGGAACTCGCCGGCAAGCGCATCGAGGACGTGAAGATCGTCACTTCCGGGGCCGGCGCCGCGGCGCTCGCCTGCCTCAATCTCCTGGTCTCGCTCGGCGCCAGGCGCGAGAACATCTGGGTCACGGACATCAAGGGCGTGGTCCACGAGGGCCGCAACGAGCTCATGGACCGCTGGAAATCGGCCTATGCGCAGAAGACCGATGCCCGCACGCTCGCCGACGTGATCCCCGACGCGGACGTGTTCCTCGGCCTCTCGGCCGGGGGCGTCCTGAAGCCCGAGCTGCTCACCCAAATGGCGCCGCGTCCGCTCATCATGGCGCTCGCCAACCCCAACCCGGAGATCATGCCCGAGGAGGCCGAGGCCGCGCGTCCCGACGCGATGATCTGCACCGGGCGCTCGGATTATCCGAACCAGGTCAACAACGTCCTGTGCTTCCCCTACATCTTCCGCGGCGCGCTCGATGTGGGTGCGACCACCATCAACGAGGAGATGAAGGCAGCCGCCGTGACGGCCATTGCCGGCCTTGCCCGCGAGGCCCCGTCCGAGGTGGTGGCGCGCGCCTATGGCGGCGAGGCGCATCCCTTCGGCCGCAAGTCCCTGATCCCGCGCCCGTTCGATCCGCGCCTGATCCTGCGCATCGCACCGGCCGTGGCGAAAGCCGCCATGGATTCCGGCGTCGCGACGCGGCCCCTGGCGGATCTGGACGCCTACGCGGAATCGCTCGTCCGCTTCGTGTTCCGCTCCGGCTTCATCATGAAGCCGCTGTTCTCGCAGGCGAAGGCCGATCCGAAGCGGGTCATCTATGCCGAGGGCGAGGACGAGCGCGTGCTGCGCGCCGTGCAGGTCATCGCCGAGGAGGGCCTCGCCAGGCCGATCCTGATCGGACGCCCGAACGTGGTCGAGGCGCGCATCAAGCGTTTCGGCCTGTCCATGGAGATCGGCCAGCATTTCGAGCTGGTCAATCCGGAGGACGATCCGCGCTACCGCGACTACGTCGCAACCTACGTGGAGGCGGCCGGCCGCAAGGGCATCACGCCGGACGCGGCACGGACCCTGGTGCGCACCAACAACACCGTCATCGGCGCGCTCGCCGTGAGGCGAGGGGATGCGGATGCGCTGATCTGCGGCCTGGAAGGCCGCTTCCAGTCCCGACTCAAGCACATCAAGGACATCATCGGGCTTGCTCCCGGCGTGCACGAGATGGCGGCTGTGTCGCTGGTCATCACCTCGAAGGGCGCCTACTTCCTCGCCGACACGCATGTGCAGTTCGACCCGACGGCGGAAGAGATCGCCGACATGACGATCGCCTGCGCGAGCCACGTGCGCCGCTTCGGCATGGAGCCCAAGATCGCGCTCCTGTCCCACTCGGATTTCGGCGCCGCCGACAGCCGCTCGGCGCTGAAGATGCGCAACGCGCTCGCCTGCATCAACGAGCGTGCGCCGGATCTCGAAGTGGACGGCGAGATGCAGGCGGATGCGGCCCTGTCCCAGATGATCCGCGACCGGGTGAACCCCGCCTCGCGCCTCAAGGGCGAGGCCAACATCCTGATCATGCCGAACCTGGATGCCGCCAACATCGCCTTCCAGTTCACGAAGGTGCTCGCCGACTCGCTTCCCGTCGGCCCGATCCTCATCGGCCCGGCGAAGCCCGCGCATGTCCTGACCCCGTCCGTGACGGCGCGCGGCATCGTCAACCTCACGGCCATCGCGGTCGTGGAGGCGCAGGCTACGGAAGAGGCGCAGCCGACGCTGATCTGACACGGCCTTTTAGACAACTCACTGTCATCCCCGCCTTCGCGGGGATGACAGTGAAAATGGTTGAAGATACTGGACTATTCCGCCTTCGCGCTGATGTTCAGGCTGCCGAGGATCGCCTTGGGGTCGGGCAGCACGACGGCTTCGGCGATGCCGAAGCCCGCCGGATCCTTGGGCGTCGCATTGACCGTGAGCTTGCCGGGCTTGGCGATGAAGCGGGCGATGGCCTGGCTCAGGGTCTGCGCCTGCTCCGAGTTGCCGATCATCGCGGGCACGACGAAGGCCGCTGCCGCGGCATAGGTCCGGCGCAGGGATTCCGGCGTCGTCTTCTGCTCCTTCGCGGCCTTGGCCATGTAGCGCTCGAACAGGCCCCTGTTCTCGACCGTGAGGTCGAGCGCCTTCGCCTTGGCTCCGACCAGCGCGACCGTCGCAATGGCCGTATCCGCATCGAAGAGGTCCTTGCCCACATTGCCGATGCGGCCCGTCAGGCCGACATTGCCCATGTCCTGGACCTGGAAAGAAACCTCGTTGAGCGCGATCTCGCTCGCGGCCTCGTTCCAGGTGGCGGCGGCGACGAGGGATATGTCGATATCCTTGTAGCCGAGGGCCACGAGCTCCCTGATGCCGTCGTCGGTGCTGTTGGACGGCAGCGTCATGGCCAGGTTCTGCAGCCCGATCCGGATATTGGTCGGAATGGCGTTCACAGGCTTGTCGGCGGTGAGCTCGAAGCCTTTCAGGGCAGCCTGGATCTTGACCTTCTTGCCTTCGTCGTCCGTGGTCCCGTCGATCGAGAGGCCGGACAGGCGCAGCGTGCCCAGGGTCGGGACGAGGCTGCGCATGACCGTCGGGTCCATCTCGTCGAGGGACTTGGCCTGGAGCGTTCTCAGGCCGTCGATCGTCTGGCGGAACGAGAAGCCGGTGAGGCTCATCCCGTCGATCCTGACGCGGTTCTCCTTGTCCGAGAACTCGAAACCTTCCCACCTGACATCGGCCGGCTGGGCATCCGTGCCGCCCGTATAGGCGATCCGTCCGATCCGGGTCAGGCCGGAGCCGTCCTTGTCCTTCGCCGTCGCCTCGATGCCGGACGCTTCCAGGGAGCCGATCTGGAACGCGTCGAGGAAATCGGCCATCGCGGAAATGAGGCGGGCCTGATCGTCCGAGGACAGGTCCGTGCGGTCGGCCATCTCGGCGAACATGCCGGTGGTGCCCGTCCAGGACTCCTTGGTCGGGCGTCCCTGGAAATCCTTGCCGCCCAGACGCGCGATCTTGAAGGTGACGCCCGTTTCGCTGTCGGCGAATTCCACGTTGTCGATGGCGAAGGAGCCGTAGATCCGGGTGAGCGGGGCCGACGCGGTATCGGCCTTCGCTTCGTAAAGCCGGGCGAGGGCGGGCAGGTCGAGATCGTCGATGCCCGCCCGGCCGGTGCTGATCACCGCGCTGCTGCCGGCGCCGCTCGTTTCCGTCGCGCTGGTCTCGATGAGAGCCGAGGCGATCCGACCCTCGGAGATGTTGCTGAGGGTGGAGTTCCTGTAGGTCGTGACCTGCGTCTGCTGGCCGATGGTCTGCTTCACCCGCGCTTCAGGGATCGTGACCTGCTTCACGGTGAGGCGCTTCAGGCGGCTTTCCATCGAGTCCGTGGAGGTCGGAGAGAACAGGGCCTCGATGTCGGCGCGCGATGCGGACACGCCGGAAAACTCGATCCGCTTCGCCTCGTAGGTCGTGGACCCGAAGGTGAAGCTCACATTGTCCAGGATGAAGCTGTCGGCGGATTGCGCCAGGGCCGCGCTCCAGAGCGGAACCTTGACCGCGCCCACGCTGATCCGGTGGCTGCCGTGGTCGATGGCGAAGTCCCGGATCACGGCGGGCTCGACGGACAGCGCCGCTGCGCCTGCGATCAGGGCGAATGCGCAGATTCCTGCACGGTAACGAAGTCCCATAGAATCTCCTCGGCGCGCCGAATCTCGGCCCGGCCGCCCTTCAACGGAATGCGGGCTGGAGAATAGGACGCTGCGTAATGGTTTTACAACGAGAACGAGGTGCCGCAGCCGCAGGACGCGGTGGCGTGAGGGTTCTCGATCTTGAACGACTGGCCGATCAGGTCGTCCACGAAATCGATGACGGAGCCGTCCATGTACTGGATCGACACTTCGTCCACGACCACGGTCGCGCCGTCCCGTTCGATGACGAGGTCGTCCTCCTGCCGGGTCCGGTCGACGTCGAAGGCATATTGGAACCCCGAACAGCCGCCCCCGTTGACGCTGATTCTCAGGTGGGAGCCGGCCGGCTCGGCGGCCATGATCTCGTTGATGCGGCGGGCGGCGCGGTCGGTCAGGGTGATACCGGTCATGGGCACTTCCAGTCCTCGCGAGGACGTATTCTTTGGACAAGGTGTTATGGGCAAGGTAAGTGCGCCCTGACAAGGCTTCAACCCGGGGATGATTGTGCGGCCCTTTGGCGAGAGATGGCGAGCCCCTTATGCCTGCGACCCCTGGGGGAGCCGCGGGCGTCTCTTTCCCGAGGCGGTCTCGCCCACCCGCAGCGAGTTCCAGCGCGACCGGGACCGGATCATCCATTCCTCCGCCTTCCGCCGGCTCAAGCACAAGACGCAGGTCTTCGTCTATCATGAGGGCGACCATTTCCGGACCCGGCTGACCCACACCATCGAGGTGAGCCAGATCGCCCGGGCGCTCGCCCGCTCCCTCGGGCTCGACGAGGATCTCGCCGAGGCGCTGGCGCTGTCCCACGACCTCGGCCACACCCCCTTCGGCCATACGGGCGAGGACACGCTCGACGAGTGCATGGCCGGGTTCGGAGGCTTCGACCACAACGCCCAGGCCCTGCGGGTCGTGACCCGCCTTGAGCGTCGCTATGCGGAATACGACGGCCTCAACCTCACCTGGGAGACCCTGGAGGGGCTGGTCAAGCACAACGGCCCGCTCCTCGGCGCCGATGGGCGGCCGACCCTGCGCTATGCCGCGCGGGGCGTTCCTCTGGCGATTCTCGAGTACAACGCCCAGCAGGACCTGGAGCTCGCCACCCATGCCGGGGGCGAGGCGCAGGCGGCGGCGATTGCCGACGATATCGCCTACGACGCCCATGACATCGACGACGGGTTGCGGGCCGGGCTGTTCGGGATCGAGGAGCTGCGCGAGGTCCCGTTCCTCGAAGGCCTCTTGACGGAAATCGACGCGCGCTACCCGAATCTCGACCTTTCCCGCCGCATCCACGAGCTGACCCGGCGCGTCATCACCCGCTTCGTCGAGGACGTGGTGGCTGAGGGCGACCGCAGGATCGCGGCCGCGGCTCCGCAGACGGCGGAGGATATCCGGCTGGCGGGCGACACCATGGTCTGTTTCTCGCAGGCCATGAGGGAGGCCGACGCCTCCATCAAGCGCTTCCTCTATGCCCGCATGTATCGCCACCCGGACGTCATGCGGGTCCGTGCGCAGGCCGATGACGTGCTGCGGGATCTTTTCAGGCGCTTCAAGGCGGAACCCGAGCTGATGCCGGAGGAATGGCAGGCGGACCTGCCGAGGGACGACGAGCCCCGTCTCGCCCGCCGCGTGGCGGATTACATCGCCGGCATGACGGATCGATACGCGATCCTCGAACACCGACGCCTGTTTGACGTGACGCCGGACCTGCGTTAGGCGCACCAGAGCACCAGGGCCAGGGGCCCTTCAGAGACAAAGTACCATGAACATTTTCGGGCTGTTTGAGAAGCGGGTTGCGGATGCGCTTGGCCGGTTGGCCGAAGCGGCTAAGATTCCATCGGGGCTGGATGTGAGCCGCGTCGTGGTCGAGCCGCCGCGCGATCCTTCGCACGGCGATCTCGCCACCAATGCCGCCATGGTGCTGGCCAAGGAGGCGCGCATGAACCCGCGCGCCCTGGCCGAGCTTCTCGTCGCCGACCTTCAGGACGATCCGCGCGTCACCAAGGTGGAGATTGCCGGGCCCGGCTTCATCAACATCCGGCTCGCGCCCTCGGTCCTGCACGAGGTTCTGCGGGCCGCCGTCGTCGACGGCAGCGGATTCGGCCGGAGCGGGCAGGGGGCGGGCGCCCCCGTGAACGTGGAATACGTCTCCGCCAATCCGACCGGCCCGATGCATGTCGGCCATTGCCGCGGCGCGGTGTTCGGGGATGCCCTGGCCGGCCTCCTGGACTTCGCCGGCTACAAGGTGACCCGCGAGTACTACATCAACGACGCCGGCGCTCAGGTCGATGTTCTCGCCCGCTCGGCCTATCTCCGCTACAAGGAGGCCCTCGGCCACGCCATCGGCGAGATCCCCGAAGGGCTCTATCCGGGCGACTACCTGAAGCCCGTCGGCGAGCGGCTGGCGAAGGAGCATGGCTCGAGCCTGCTCGACAGGCCCGAGGCGGAGTGGCTCCCGCTCGTGCGCGAGGCCGCCATCAACGCCATGATGGACATGATCCGCAACGATCTGGCGGTGCTCAACATCCATCACGACGTGTTCTTCTCCGAGCGTTCCCTCCAGCTCGGGGCCGTGGACCAGGTGAGAAAGCTGATCGAGGAGCTGCGCGGCCGCGACCTCGTCTATATGGGCCGCCTGCCGCCGCCCAAGGGCCAGAAGGACGAGGATTGGGAGGACCGCGAGCAGCTCCTGTTCCGCGCCACGGCCTTCGGCGATGAGGTGGACCGCCCGCTGCTGAAGTCGGACGGTTCCTATACCTACTTCGCGTCTGACATTGCCTATCACCGCTCCAAGTACGAGCGGGGCTTCGCCTCCATGATCGACGTCTGGGGCGCCGACCATGGCGGCTACGTGCGGCGCATGCAGGCGGCCGTGAAGGCCGTCACGGACAACAAGGGCGATCTCGACGTCAAGCTCTGCCAGCTGGTGAAGCTCCTGCGCGGCGGCGAACCGGTGAAGATGTCCAAGCGCTCAGGCGACTTCGTGACCCTGCGCGAGGTTGTCGACGAGGTCGGCCGGGACGCCACCCGCTTCATGATGATCTTCCGCAAGAACGACGCGACGCTGGATTTCGACCTCGCCAAGGTGGTCGAGCAGTCCAAGGACAACCCGGTCTTCTACGTCCAATATGCCCATGCCCGCTGCGCTTCCGTGTTCCGGCAGGCGGCCGAGGCGTTCCCCGGGGCGGACTTCTCGGCGGCGCAGCTCGCGAAGGCGGACCTATCGATCCTGAATGACGAAGCGGAAATGGACATCATCCATCGTATCGCTCAGTTTCCCAGGACGATCGAGGCCGCCGCCGAAGCTCACGAGCCCCACCGGGTCGCCTTTTACCTTTACGACTTGGCGAGCGCCTTCCATAGTTTATGGAATAAGGGCAAAGACTTGCCGCAATTACGCTTTGTTAATCTAACTGATAAAGATTCAACACAAGCGAGGCTCGCTCTCGTGCATGCCCTGAAGGGCGTGCTCGCATCTGGCCTCGCAATCCTGGGCGTCACGGCACCCGACGAAATGCGATAGTGTTTCCTGAGGCGGATCAACCGCTTAGGACCTCCTTCGTTCGGTGCCGTCACGTCGTGCCGGCGGAGCAACAGGTGCTCCTGTCGCGTAACTGGAGATCCGGCGCATGAGCGAATCAGTGAAGCCCCGTTTTGCCGTCGACCTCAACGAGATCGAGCGGCAACTCGCCCAGGCGGGCGCCCAGCCATCCCAGCCGGCCTCCGCCGGGCGGAGCGATCCGCTCGCGGAATTGGCCCGGATCGTGGGGCAAGACGATCCATTTCAGGCCATTCTGGCCAATGACGGCACCAATCGTCCGCGCCAGCAGGGCTCGTCCATGGACGATCTTTTCGCCGTCCGCGACACCATGCCGCAAACCGCCCGCGAGATCCCGGTCCGCGCACCGCAGGGCGGCCATGCCGCGCCGTCCTTCGAGCACGGTGGATACACGCAGGGTCATGCCCGTCGTCCCGAGCCCGCCTATGACCATCAGCCTGCCCCCCAGGAGCAGGACGCCTACGGCAACGAGGCCTATGCCCAGGACTACTACGCCGACCAGGCGGGGCATTATGCCGAGCAGGACTACGATCAGCCCCAGGCCTATGCGCCGGCCGAGAAGCGCCGATCCCGCAAGAGCGTGGTCGCGATCATGGCCGTCGTCGGTGCCGTCGCGCTCGGCGGGGGCGGGGCTTATCTGGCTTCGGGCTCCTCGGCCGTAACCGGCGGCGAGCCTCCCCTCGTGAAGGCCAGCACCGAGCCGACCAAGGTGCAGCCGCAGAACCCGGGCGGGGTCGAGATCCCGAACCAGAACAAGCAGATCTACGAGCGCGCCAATCAGAACGGCGCGACCAAGGTCGTCAACCGCGAGGAGCAGCCGGTCGACGTGCAGCAGGCCGTCCGCATGAATGGCGGCGGCGCGGCCGACGCCACGGGCGGCACCGCCTCCGGCGGGATCAGGCCGCAGCAGACCGCCAGCCTGAACCTCGGCGAGCCGAAGAAGGTCCGCACCGTCACGATCCGTCCCGACGGCACGGTGGCCGGCGCCGAGCCGCCCCCGGCCCAGCCCGCAGCCGGCGCTGCGCCCATGACCCTTCCGCCCCAGGCGCATTCTGCGCCGGCGCCCGTTCAGGTTGCGTCGGCCGAGCCCAGGGCGGCCGTCGGCACCCCGGTGGCGGCCCCTGCCACGCCCGCTTCGACCCCGAAGCCCGCTCCGGCGGCAGCTACCCCTGCTCCGCAGCAGGTCGCCTCGGTTCAGCCGGCGGCCCCCGCGGCAGCGGACGCGACTCCGACAGGCGGCTACGCCGTGCAGCTGGGCCTCGCCAATTCGGAAGCCGGAGCCCAGACGGCCTTCGCGTCGTTCCAGCGCAAATACCCCGATCTCGAGGGCATGCCTTCGATGATCCGCAAGGCCGAGGTGAACGGCAATACGATCTACCGCGTCCGCGTCGGCCCCCTGTCCAGGGAAGAGGCCTCCTCCCTCTGCTCCAAGCTGCAGGGCCAGGGCGGGCAGTGCTTCGTGGCCAAGAACTGACCTGGCTCAGGCTTGGCGGCCGAGAATTCTTGACCCTGCCACGCAGGGAACGTAAGGCGCGGGTATGAAAACCCGCGCCTTTATTGCTGGATGCTCCGGCACCGAGCTCACCCCCGACGAGGCCGCCTTCTTCAGGGAGGCGGATCCCTGGGGATTCATCCTGTTCCGCCGCAATGTGGACAGCCCCGAGCAGGTGAGGGCGCTGTGCGCCTCCTTGAGAGATGCGGTCGGGCGGGCCGATGCCCCGATCCTGATCGACCAGGAGGGCGGTCGGGTCCAGCGCATGGGGCCGCCGCACTGGCCGAAATACCCTTCCGGCAACACCTATGGCCGCCTTCATGCCAACGACCCGCTGGTCCAGCGCGAGATCGCCCGCCTCGGGGCCCGGCTGATCGCCCACGATCTCCGCGCCGTCGGGATCACGGTGGATTGCCTGCCGGTCCTGGACGTGCCGTCGCCCGGCGCCCACGACGTCATCGGCGACCGCGCCTATGGCAGGACGCCGGGTCAGGTCGGGATCCTGGGCCGGGCCGCCGCCGAAGGGCTCCTGGCCGGCGGGGTCCTGCCGGTGGTCAAGCACATGCCGGGCCATGGCCGGGCCGGGGCCGACAGCCATCTGGCCCTGCCCGTGGTCGAGGCCACCCGCGAGGACCTGGAGAGGCACGATTTCGCCCCGTTCCGCATGCTCACCGACATGCCGCTCGCGATGACCGCCCACGTGGTCTATACCGCGCTCGATCCGGAGCGGCCCGCCACGACCTCGCCCATCGTCATAGAGGAGATCGTCCGGGGCCATATCGGCTATGACGGTCTGGTGATGACCGACGACCTGTCCATGCATGCCCTTTCGGGCTCGTTCCGGGACCGGGCGGAGGCCGCCTTCGCGGCCGGTTGCGACATGGCCCTTCATTGCAACGGCAAGATGGAGGAAATGAGCGCCGTCGCCGAAGCCGCCCCCGTCCTGGGCGGCGAGTCCCTGCGTCGCGCTAACGCTGCGTTAGCTCGCATCACCCACGATCCGGAGCCTTTGGATCCTGTGGATGCCAGGGCCAGACTCGATTCAGCTCTTGCGATGATCGCCTAAAGCTTATGAAGCTCCGAACCTCCTGAATTGAGCAAGGTCCATGGCAGAGCCCTTACCCTTTGAAGACGTCGAGCGCACGGAGCGGGCCGAGAGCGAGCCCGCCCTGCTCGTCGACGTGGACGGGTTCGAGGGCCCCCTCGACTTGCTCCTGGAGCTCGCCCGCCGCCAGAAGGTGGACCTTCACCGCATCTCGATCCTGGCGCTCGCCGAGCAATACATCGCCTTCATCGAGGAGGCGCGCCGCATGCGCCTCGAACTGGCGGCGGATTACCTCGTGATGGCGGCCTGGCTCGCCTATCTCAAGTCGCGCCTCCTGCTGCCCGAGCCGCCGAAGGGGGAGGAGCCGAGCGCCGAGGAGCTGGCCTCCGCCCTGGCCCTGCGCCTGCGCCGCCTGGAGGCGATCCGCGAGGCCGCCAAGAAGATGGGCGAACGCGCCTGGCTCGGCCGCGACGTCTTCGCCCGCGGGGCTCCGGAGCCCGTCATCGTCAACCGGGATTCCCGCTACGAGGCGAGCCTCTACGATCTCCTCAAGGCCTACGCGCAGCAGCGCCAGATCCAGTTCAACGCCAAGGTGTCCCTGCACAAGCGGACCGTCTGGTCGCTGGTCGATGCGCGGGACGCCCTGGAGCGCCTAGTGGGCCACCTGAGCGACTGGGTGACCCTCGATACCTACCTGATGGAATACATGGTCGAGCCCGCCATGCGCCCGACCGTTCTGGCCTCGGCCCTGTCCGCCACCCTGGAAATGGTGCGCGAGGGCAAGCTCACGGTCCGGCAGGACGAGGCCTTCGCTCCGGTCTGGGTCAAGCCTGTCGCCGACCCGGCCGCGGCAGGAGTTTAGGATGCTGCCCGACATGCAGGAAGACATGACCGATACCCCGGACGCCGAGGCTCCCGAGGTCAGCCGAGAGGCCGCTCATCTGCCCGACCACGGCGAGGCCATGCGCATCGCGGAGGCGCTGCTGTTCGCCGCCGCGACGCCCCTGAGCGCCGAGGAGCTGGGCGGGCGCCTCCCTGAAGGCGCCGACGTGGAGAAGATCCTTCAGGACCTGGCCGAGCTCTACGCCCTCCGGGGCGTCAACCTCGTCCGGGTGGCCGGAAAATGGACCTTCCGCACGGCCAGCGACCTGTCCTTCGTGCTCGCCCGCGACGTGGTCGAGCAACGCAAGCTTTCCCGCGCCGCCATGGAGACCCTGGCGATCATCGCCTATCACCAGCCGGTCACCCGTGCGGAGATCGAGGAGATCCGCGGCGTCGCCACCTCCAAGGGCACCGTCGACACGCTCCTGGAGACGGGCTGGATCCGCCTGAGAGGGCGCAGGAAGGCCCCCGGACGTCCTGTCACCTACGGCACGACGGCGGGCTTCCTGGAGCATTTCGGCCTCGACGCCATCGAGGATCTGCCCGGTCTCGAGGAACTCAAGGGCGCGGGCTTCATCGAAGGGCGCGTCCCCTCCGACTTTTCGGTCCCGACGCCCTCCGACGCGGATGCCCTGCGCGAGGACGAGGACCCGCTCGAGGACGATCCGCTCCAGCCCCTGGACATGCACCAGACCGAGGCGGGCGAGGAATGAACGCAAGGCCCGCGGGGTCTGCCCGCGACCGGTTCCGCCTGCCCCGCTGGGGCCAGCGCGGCACGGCAGGGGCATCGATCCCGGCTCAGCTCGCCTTCGAGAGCATCGTCCAGGCCTACGACACCCAGCGGGCCCTCGATGGGGTCTCGCTCACGGTCGAGCCGGGCGAGATCGTTTGCCTGCTGGGGCATTCCGGCTGCGGAAAGACCACCCTGCTGCGCATCGCCGCAGGAGTCGAGGCGCCGACCTCGGGCCGGGTGCTCATGGATGGCCGGGAGGTCAGCGGCCCGCAGGTCTTCCTGGAGCCGGAAAGGCGCGGCATCGGGCTGATGTTCCAGGATTATGCCCTGTTTCCGCACATGACGATCCTTCAGAACATCATGTTCGGGCTCAAGGACCTGTCGGCCTCGGAGGCCGGCATTGCGGCCCGCCGCGCCCTGTCCCGCGTCGGCCTCGAGCATTACGCCAACGAATACCCCCACACCCTGTCGGGCGGGGAGCAGCAGCGGGTGGCGCTGGCCCGCTCCATCGCGCCGCGCCCCGGCGTCCTGCTCATGGACGAGCCGTTCTCGAATCTCGACCGGCGCATGCGGGACGCCATCCGGGACGAGACCGTCGCCATCCTGAGGGAAACAGGCGCCACGACCATCGTCGTGACCCACGATCCGGAGGAGGCGATGCGGATCGCCGACCGGATCGTGCTCATGCGCGCCGGCACGATCATCCAGGCGGGCGAGGCCGAGGAGATCTACCGCCGCCCGGCCAACCTGTTCGCGGCCCGCTTCTTCTGCGACTTCAACGAGCTCGAAGGCACCGTCCGCCAAGGCCGGGTCACATGCCCGGTGGGGGTCTTCCCGGCGCCGGGCCTGGAGGACGGCCCGGCCGTCGTCTGCGTCCGGCCGCAGGGCGTGAGGCTCAGGCCCGCGGGCTTCTGCCTGCCGGGGCGTGTGGTGTCCCGTCGCTTCCTCGGCGAGGTCGATCTCGTGCACATCGACGTCCAGGGCGTCGACCGTCCCCTGCAGGCCCGCATTCACGATCCCGTTGGCGTGAAGGAGGGACAGGATGTGGGCATCGAGATCGATACGAAGGATGTCCTTGTTTTCGCCGCCTCCGACGCATAGGTTGGCGGCGAGCTCATATCGGAAAGCCGCGCCCCGTCGGGTGCAGGAGGAATTGCCATGGGTGGCACGAGTATTTGGCACTGGATCGTCGTCGGTCTGATCGTCGTCCTTCTGTTCGGACGCGGTAAGATCTCCGACATGATGGGCGACGTCGCGAAGGGCATCAAAGCCTTCAAGAAGGGCATGTCCGAGGACGATACCCCGGCCAAGCCCGTTCAGCCGTCCGAGCCCGTCCGGACCATCGACCATCAGGCCGGTGCTCCCACGAGCACTGCGACGACGGACCACAAGGTCGGCTAAGCTTCGTGCGCCGCCGCTCCAGAGCGGCGTGTCTGTACGCGTGAGTACGTAAGAGGCAGGTTCGAGGCCACGTCATGTTGGACATGAGCTGGGGTGAGATCATGGTGATCGGCGCCGTCGCGCTGATCGTGATCGGCCCGAAGGATCTGCCGAAGGCGCTGCGGACAGTCGGACAGATGACCGGCAAGCTCCGCCGCATGGCGGCGGAGTTCCAGGGCCAGTTCAACGAGGCCATGCGGGAGGCCGAGCTCGACGATGTCAAGAAGCAGCTTCAGGGCGTGAACGATTCAGTCTCCTCGGTGACCAACACCAGCTTCAACCCGATCCAGACGATCCGGGACGAGTTGAAGACCTCGATCGAGGCGCCTGTCACGGCCACGGAGAAGTCGGCGTCGCAGTACGGCGTCCAGGAGCCGGCGCCAGGGGAGGTTGCGGCCGCCCCCTCGCAGGAGACCTCGGACGCCAAGGTTCAAGCTGCCGTGGAGGGACGGGCGCCGGATCCCACCGACCCGCTCATCGACCTGCCGCCCCCGCCGACGGTCGATCCCGCTCAGGAGATCGCCGAGTCCCTGCGCCGCGAGGCCGAGTACGAGGCCCAGCAGGCAGCCCTCGCCGAGCACCTTTCACAATTGCCAGAAAAATCGGACGCGAAAGCCGGATGACCACCGCCGTTGATGAGGATGAGGTCGAGGCATCGCGCGCGCCTCTGATCGAACATCTGACCGAGCTGCGCTCGCGCCTGATCAAGGCGATGATCGCCTTCGTGGCGATGTTCTTCGTCTGCTTTGCCGTCGCGAAGTACATCTACAACGCGCTGGTCTGGCCTTACGTCCTCGCCGTCGGCTCGCCGGAGAAGGCGCATCTCGTCTATACGCACGGCCTGGAATACCTGTTCACGCAGATCCAGGTCGCGGCCTTCGGGGCGGGCTTCCTGGCCTTCCCGGTCATCGCCGTGCAGATCTACAAGTTCGTGGCGCCGGGCCTCTACAAGAACGAGCGCCGGGCCTTCGTCCCCTATCTCGTCGCGACACCGGTCCTTTTCGTCATCGGTGCGGCCTGCGTCTATTTCATCGCGATGCCGCTCCTCATGCGCTTCTCCGTAGGCATGCAGCAGCTGGCGACGGACAATGCACCGGCCATCGAGTTCCTGCCCAAGGTGAGCGAGTACCTGTCGCTGATCATGACGCTGATCTTCGCCTTCGGCATCTGCTTCCAGCTGCCCGTCGTCCTGACCCTGCTCGCCCGGGCCGGGATCATCGATTCGCAGTTCCTGAAGGACAAGCGGCGCTACGCGATCGTCATCGTCTTCGTGATTGCGGCGGTTCTCACGCCGCCGGACGTGATCAGCCAGTTCGCCCTTGCGGTCCCCACCTTGCTTCTTTACGAGGCTTCCATCTTCTCCGTTACCATGGTCGAGAAGAAGCGTGCGGAAGCCGAGGCCGCGCGCGCGGCAGAGGAGTAGGCCCACAGGGTCTCCGCATCGGCCGCCACCCTCGGCAAGAGTTGACGGGGCGGTCTTGTCGCAAGGGCAGGGCTGCCTGACGAAGCAGGTCCTGATTCCATGCACGACATCCGTTCCATCCGCGAGAATCCCGCGGCTTTCGACCAAGGCCTCCGGAACCGGGGCATGGAGCCCCTGTCCGCGTCGCTGATCGCCCTGGACGACGCCCGAAAGGCCGCCATTTCCGCCCTGCAAGCGGCCACCGAGCGCCGCAACGCCCTGTCCAAGGAGATCGGGCAGGCCAAGGCGAAAAAGGACGAGGCGCGGGCCCAGGAGCTGATGGCCGAGGTCGCCCGGATCAAGGAGACGATGCCCGGCCTGGAGGAGGCCGAGCGCGCCGCCGAGAAGGCCCTGTTCGAGGCCCTTGCCGCCATTCCCAACATTCCGAAGGAGGACGTGCCCGTCGGTGCCGACGAGCACGGCAACGTGGAGCGCCACCGCTTCGGCACGCCGCGGACGCTCAACAGCGCGAAGCAGCATTTCGAGCTTGGCGAGGCCCTCGGGCTGATGGATTTCGAGATGGCCGCGAAGCTCTCCGGCTCGCGTTTCGTGGTGCTGAAAGGAGGGCTGGCCCGCCTGGAGCGTGCCCTCGGCCAGTTCATGATCGACCTCCACACCACCGAGCACGGCTACACCGAGGTGAACCCGCCTCTGCTGGTGCGTGACGACACCATGTTCGGCACGGCGCAGCTGCCGAAGTTCGAGGACGATCAGTTCTGGGCCTTCCCCGGCAATTCGCTCGAGCAGATCGTGGCCGCGGCTCTCGAAGGCCAGCCGCGCGACGCGATCGGCAAGCTGATCAAGGACACCCGGTACGGAATGATCCCGACCGCGGAGGTGACGCTCACCAATCTGGTACGCGAGCAGATCCTGTCCGAGGAGGAGCTTCCGCTGCGCTTCACCGCGCTTACCCCGAGCTTCCGCGCCGAGGCGGGCTCGGCCGGGCGCGACACGCGCGGCATGATCCGCCAGCACCAGTTCGTGAAATGCGAGCTCGTCTCGATCACCACGCCGGAGACCTCCGCCGACGAGCACGAGCGCATGCTCACGAGCGCCGAGAACGTGCTGAAGAAGCTCGAGCTGCCGTTTCGCACCATGACGCTCTGCACCGGCGACATGGGCTTCTCCTCGACCAAGACCTACGACATCGAGGTCTGGCTGCCGGGGCAGGGGATGTATCGCGAGATTTCGAGCTGTTCCGTCTGCTCCGACTTCCAGGCGCGGCGCATGAATGCCCGCTATCGCGCCGCCGGCGAGAAGCAGCCGCGTTTCGTGCACACGCTCAACGGTTCCGGCCTCGCGGTCGGCCGCACGCTGGTGGCCGTTCTGGAGAACTACCAGAACGAGGACGGCAGCATCACGATCCCGTCGGCGCTCCAGCCCTATATGGGCGGAATGACCCGCATCGAGCGTCAGGCCTGACATGCGCATTCTCTGCACCAACGACGACGGCATCCACGCCCCCGGGTTGAAGACCCTGGAGGCCATCGCCCGCAGCCTGTCGGACGACGTCTGGGTCGTGGCTCCGGAAACGGACCAGAGCGGCGTCGCCCATTCGCTCTCCCTCAACGATCCGCTGCGCCTGCGCGAAATCTCCGATCGGCATTTCGCCGTGAAGGGAACGCCGACCGACTGCGTGATCATGGGCGTGCGCCATCTCATGCAGGGCGCCAGGCCCGACCTCATTCTCTCCGGCGTGAACCGGGGGCAGAACGTGGCGGAGGACGTGACCTATTCCGGCACGGTGGCGGGTGCCATCGAGGGCACGATCCTCGGGATTCCCTCCATCGCGCTGTCCCAGGCCTATGGTCCGGGAACGCGCAACGCGCCGCGCTGGCATTGCGCCGAGCAGCATGGCCCGAAGGTCGTGCGCAGCATTCTCGAGGCCGGCATCGACAGGGGCATCCTCGTCAACGTCAACTTCCCGGATTGCGAGCCCGAGGAAGTCGCGGGAACGGCTCTCGTCAACCAGGGGCAACGCACACAGGAACTCCTGCGCCTCGACGAGCGCCAGGATGGCCGCGGGAACCCGTATTTCTGGATCGCCTTCGAGCGGCGCCACTTCACGCCCGGCAACGGCACGGATCTCTGGGCCATCGCCAACCGGCGCATCGCCGTCACGCCGCTTCGCATCGACATGACGGACGAGCCGACGCTGACGCGCTACGCGCAGGCCTTCGGCCAATGAGGGTACAGGCGGGATGAACCAGGACATGCCCTTCCTGCCCGATGCGGAATCCCGCGGCGAGCAGGAGGCGATCGGCGCTGCGTCCTTCATCCTGTCCCTGCGGGCCAAGGGCATCCGCGACACGGCGCTCCTGCGCGCCATGGAGCTCGTGCCGCGCGAGGTGTTCGCGCCTCGCCGCTTCACCGATCTCGCCCGCACCGATGTCGCCCTGCCGCTGCCCTGCGGCCAGACCATGACGGGACCGGTCACGGTCGCCGCCATGCTGCTGGCGCTCGGCGTGCAGCCGGGACAGCGCATCCTGGAGGTCGGCACCGGCAGCGGCTACGTGACGGCCCTGCTGGCGAGGCTCGGCGCAGAGGTGACGAGCGTCGAGCGCTTCAACACGCTGGCGGAAAGCGCCGCCCAGCACCTCAAGATCGTCGAGGCCGGCAAGGTCCGCCTGGAGGTGGGCGACGGGCTTGCCGCGCGGGTGCGTGACCGCTTCGACCGCATCCTGCTCAACGGGGCCCGTCCGGCCGTCCCGGAGACGGTGACGTCGCTTCTCGGGCCGGGCAGCCGCCTCGTCGGGGCGATCACGGTCGACGGCGTGCCGCATCTCGCGCGGATCGAGCGCGATGCCGAAGGCGAGCTGACGCAGTCGGTCGGCGCGCCCCTGCGTATTTCGCCCCTCGTCACCGGGATTGCGGCGACTCTCTGATCGAATCGAAATATTTTTCGGACAGGGTTACGACAATCCGCGCATCGTCAACCGTTGCTTAACCTGAACAGGCTTTTAATGGCTCCATCGAGTTGCGTTCGGTTGGGGTTGAGTGATGCGTTTGCGTGTATGTTCTGGGCATTGGGTTGCGGTGTCGCGGATCGCCCTGGTGGGGTTGATCGGCTCTGCGGCGGCGGCCTGCAGTACAGATAGCGCCCGGTTCGCGGAGAACCCGTTCTCCAATCCCTTCGCGGCCAGCGAGCGCATGGAGCCCACCGCATCCTCCGCGCCCCAGCCGTCGCCGAACTACGCCGCCGCACCGATGCCGACCCCAGCCGTCCAGGCCCAGGCGCTGCCTCCCGTGCAGTCCCAGCCGCTGTCGCAGCCCACCCGCATCGCCGCCGCTCCCGCCCCGATCCAGCCTCGCCCCGCCCCGGTCGCCCAGTCGCTTCCGCCGCAGCCGGCCAGCCAGCCCAAGTTCCGCCTCGTCGATACCTCGAAGGTCCCGGCCGCCACCACGCCGGTCGCCGCCGACGAGCCGGCGAAGCGCGTTCGTCCCGGCATGACCTCGACGGCACAGGCTCCGGCTCCCGCCAAGCCCGCTCCCACGAAGGTTGCCTCCGCCGTGGACGAGCCGCTGGTCTCCGCGCCCAAGCCCCTGGTGTCGGCTCTGAAGCCTGTCGAGCAGCCCAAGGTGGCGGCTCTGACCCAGCCGGAACCGGTGAGGCCATCCGCTCCCGTTCAGCCGCTTGCCCCGGCGCCGCAGCCTGAGGCCGCCAAGGCACCCGTGCAGGAGCCCGAGCAGACCGCGAGCGTCTCGGGTGACTTCCGCTGGCCCGCCCGCGGCCGCGTCATCGCCGGGTTCGGCGCCAATGGCGGCAACGAGGGCATCAACATCGCCGTGCCCGAGGGCACCCCGGTCAAGGCCGCCGAGGCCGGCACCGTGACCTATGCGGGCAGCGAGGTGAAGGGCTATGGCAACCTCGTCCTGATCAAGCACGAGAACGGCTACGTCTCGGCCTATGCCCATAACGGCTCGCTCAACGTGAAGCGCGGCGAGCAGGTGAAGCGCGGCCAGGTGATCGCGACCTCCGGCCAGACCGGCAACGTCACCTCGCCGCAGCTCCATTTCGAGATCCGCAAGGGCGCGACGCCCGTCGATCCGCTGAAGCATCTCGGGGGCTGATCAAGCCAACATTTCAGGTCGGCTCTCGAACATCGAGGCCGGTCGAATGAGGGGACGGTGGAGCTCAGCCACCGTCCCTTTGTCGTTTCAGATCGCCTTGCCCAGCCGCCCCGCCAGATCCTGGATGAACTGCCAGGCCGTACGCCCGGAGCGCGCCCCGCGGGTGGTCGCCCATTCCAGCGCCTCGGCCCGGATGGCGTCGCGGTCCCCCTGCAGGCCGAGATGGTCGACATAGGCGAAAACCATGTCGAGATATTCGTCCTGGCTGCATTTGTGGAAGCCGAGCCAGAGCCCGAAGCGGTCGGAGAGGGAGACCTTCTCCTCGACGGCCTCGCCCGGATTGATGGCGGTCGAGCGCTCGTTCTCCATCATGTCGCGCGGCAGTAGATGGCGGCGGTTCGAGGTGGCGTAGAAGATCACGTTGTCCGGCCGGCCCTCGATCCCGCCTTCCAGCACGGCCTTGAGCGACTTGTAGGAGGTGTCGTCCGCATCGAATGACAGGTCGTCGCAGAAGACGATGAAGCGGTGCGGATCGGCCCGCAGCAGGCTCATGAGCTCGGGGAGGGTCTCGATATCCTCCCGGTGGATCTCGATCAGCTTGAGGGGAAGCGCGTCGGACGGCTTGGCGTGGTTGATCTCCGCATGGACCGCCTTGACCAGGGACGACTTGCCCATGCCCCGGGCGCCCCAGAGGAGCGCATTGTTGGCCGGGAGGCCCCTGGCAAAGCGCTGCGTGTTCTCGGCAAGCTGGTCGCGGACCCGGTCGATTCCTCGCAGAAGGCTCATCGCGACCCGGTTCACCTTCGGAACGGGGGAGAGCCTGCGGCCCGCCGCCTGCCAGACGAAGGCATCGGCGGCCGTAAAATCGGCCTGGGCCGTGCCGGTGGGAGCGAGGCGTTCCAGGGCATCGGCAATCCGCGTCAAAAGCGCCAGGGATTCGGGGGAGGTGAGGTCCGGGGGCATGGGCATCTGACTTCAACAAACGGTGAGAAAGCCGTGCTTAGCGCAAAATCGGCCTTCCGGTCCATGGAAGAGAGGTTGCGACGTTGCAGGAGCCTTGGGAAAGGCCTTCAACTTCATTGATTTCGGCGAGTCGATGGGTATAGTCCGCCACGCTTTGTAATCCCGTCCGGCGCGGGTGGGCCCAAAGGGGGCCTGCCACGCGCCTTTATCCATGGAGAGCCGCTTGTTCATTTCACCTGCCTTCGCACAAGGGGCCCCCGCCGGGGGCGGAATGGAGATGATCCTTCAATTCGTTCCGTTCATCCTCATATTCGTCATCATGTGGTTCCTTATCATCCGGCCCCAGCAGCGCCGGGTGAAGGCCCACCAGGAGATGATCAAGAACGTGCGCCGCGGCGACACGGTGGTCACCTCCGGCGGCATCATCGGCAAGGTGACGAAGGTCCTCGAGGATTCGAACGACATCGAAGTCGAGATCGCCGACGGGGTGAAGGTGAAGGTGGCCCGCGCCATGATCTCCGAGGTCCGCTCCAAGAGCGAGCCGGTCAAGGCCTGATGTGAACAGAAGCCGGCCCTTCCGCATCTGCTAGGGGCCGGTTCGCCGCAGGACGATGCGGCAGGGTGTGTGAGAAAGGTTGAGCTGACGATGCTGCGCTTCTCGAGGTCGAAGATCATCGCCACCGCGGCGATCATTGTGATCGGCCTGCTTCTTGCGGTTCCGAGCATGATGAATCGTGAGCAGCGTCAGGCCTATCTGAACGCCATCCCGAGCTGGGTACCGTCCTGGCTCGTCCCGTCCCGTGCCATCGTGCTGGGCCTCGACCTGCAGGGCGGTTCCCACGTCCTCCTGGAGGTCGACTCGCAGGACCTGCTGCGCGGCCAGATCACGCTTCTCCGCGATGACGTCCGTCGCATCCTCCGCGACGCCCGCGTTTCGTCCCAGAACGGCATCCAGACGATCCAGCGGGGCGTTCAGATCCGCGTCCCGGATGCCGCCGACCGGGAGCGGCTCATGCCGCGCCTGCGGGAACTGTCGCAGCCGATCGGCAACGCCATGCTGGGGCAGACCGGCGGCAATTCCATCGAGATCAACACCACGCCTGAGGGTGTGATCACGCTGACCTATACGGATTCCGGCATCAATGAGCGCGTGCGCCGCGCCGTCGATCAGTCCATCGAAGTCATCCGCCGCCGCGTGGACGCTACCGGCACCACGGAACCGAGCATCCAGCGCCAGGGCGCCGACCGCGTTCTCGTCCAGGTTCCGGGCCTCCAGGATCCGCAGCAGCTGAAGGCGCTTCTGGGCGAAACCGGCAACCTCGAGTTCCGCCTGCTCGCCCAGCCGGGCGCGACCGATGTGGACATGCTCCCCATGGAGGATGCGGGCGGCCAGCGGGTTCCCGTCGAGCGCCGGGTGATCGCCGAAGGCGGCGACCTCACGGACGCGCAGCCGGCCTTCGACAGCCAGACCAACCAGCCCATCGTCAATTTCCGCTTCAACATCCGCGGCGCGCAGCGCTTCGGGCAGGCGACCACGGAAAACCTCGGACGCCAGCTCGCCATCGTTCTCGACAACCGGGTGATCTCGGCTCCGACGATCCAGTCGCCGATCACGGGCGGCGCGGGCCAGATCTCCGGCAGCTTCACGGTCGAGCAGGTCAACAACCTCGCGGTCCTGCTCCGCTCCGGCGCGCTGCCGGCCAAGCTGACCATCGTCGAAGAGCGCACCGTCGGTCCGGGCCTCGGCCGCGACTCCATCGAGGCCGGCAAGATGGCCACCTATGTGGCGGCCATCTTCGTGATCATCTTCATGTTCGCGACCTACGGCCTGTTCGGCCTGTTCGCGAACATCGCGCTCATCGTCCATGTGGGCCTCATCTTCGGCCTCATGTCGGTGCTGGAAGCGACGCTTACTCTTCCGGGCATCGCGGGCATCGTGCTCACCATCGGCACGGCGGTCGACTCGAACGTGCTCATCTACGAGCGCATCCGCGAGGAGGCTCATTCCGGCCGATCGATCGTATCCGCCATCCAGGCTGGCTTCGACCGGGCCTTCGCCACCATCGTGGACTCGAACAGCACCATGGCGATTGCGGCCGCGATCCTGTTCTTCCTCGGCTCGGGGCCCGTGCGCGGCTTCGCCGTGGTCTTCCTCCTCGGCATCCTGACGACGGTTCTGACCGCCGTCACCCTGACGCGCATGATGATTGCGCTCTGGTACCACTGGATGCGTCCCAAAGCTCTTCCGTTCTAAGGAGTGCGTATCGTGCGCCTCGTTCGCCTCTGGCCTGAAAACTCGCATTTCGACTTCATGCGCTTCAGGCGCTACTCATTCCCGCTGTCGGCCGTGATCTCCATCCTCACGGCAGTGATGCTCCTGACGGGTGGTCTCAACTTCGGCATCGACTTCCGGGGCGGTACGCTCATGGAAATCCAGTCCAAGGCTGGCCATGCCGATGTCGCTCAGATCCGTCGTACGGCTGAAGGCTTCGGCTTCGGCGAAGTCGAGGTGCAGGAGTTCGGCACTGCCGGCGAGGTGTCGCTGCGCTTCCGGATCCAGGAGGGTGGTGAGGCCGCGCAGGCTGCCGTGGTGCAGAAGGCTCGCGATACCTTCGGCGCCGATTATGAGTTCCGTCGTGTCGAGACCGTGGGGCCGCGCGTCTCGGGTGAACTCGTCCAGTCCGGAACCATCGGCGTCGTGCTCTCGGTCATCGCGGTTCTGTTCTATCTCTGGTTCCGGTTCGAGCGGGAGCTCGCGGTTGCCGCCATCATCGGGACGCTCCACGACATCGTGCTGACCATCGGTTTCTTCGTGATCACGCGTCACGAGTTCAACATGAGCTCGATCGCCGCGATCCTGACCATCGTGGGCTATTCGCTCAACGAAACGGTGGTGGTGTTCGACCGGACCCGCGAGCTGATGCGCCGCTACAAGACGATGCCGGCCGAGGAGCTGTTGAACCTGTCGATCAACCACACCATGTCCCGCACGGTGATGACGGCGGTAACGACCGCGCTCTCGCTCCTGGCGCTGGTGATCTTCGGCGGTCAGGCGATCCAGGGCTTCGCGCAGGTCATGCTCTACGGCGTTGTCATCTGTACGTACTCGGCTATCTGCATTTCGTCTCCCATGCTGATCTATATCGGTCTGCGCGGCTCGGAGACCGTCAAGGTTCCGGAGGGAAGGGCCGCCGCGGCGGAGTAAGACCATGAGCAATGGTCGCCTCTATGACGGCTTCCTGCCGGGACGCCATCCGTTCGACGCCTATGGCAATGGCGGCTTCCGCTTCGCGGACATGTCCCACCGGGGCTCGCTGCTCGCCTTGCCGTCGGGAATTAAGGCTTGGCCTGTCGACTCCGTGGCCGGACTGACGGACGAGGCTCTCGATCCGATCTTCGCCGAGGCCGATGCCATCGACCTTCTGCTGTTCGGCACGGGGGCCGATATCGCGGCGATCCCGGCCGCGTTCCGCACCCGCTTCCGCGAGGCCGGGATCGGCCTCGACGTGATGCAGACGGGCGCCGCCGCGCGTACCTACAACATCCTGCTCGCCGAGAACCGCAAGGTCGCCGCGGCCCTGATCGCCGTTCCCTGACATGGCAGAAGCAACCGCCAACTTCGCCCATTGCGAAGCGCTCGTGCGCGAGGCCGATCCGGACCGTTACTGGGCGAGCCTCTTCGCGCCGGCGGACAAGCGGCCGCATCTCTTTGCGCTCTACGCCTTCAACTTCGAGGTCGCCCGTGTTCGCGAGGCGGTGCGCGAGGCGCTCGTCGGCGAGATCCGCCTGCAATGGTGGCGCGATGCCCTGCAGGGCGAGGCGAGGGGCGATGTCCGGGCCAATCCCGTTGCGGCGGCGCTCGACGACACCATCGTCCAGTTCCGCCTGCCCCGGCAGTCCTTCGTCAATCTGATCGATGCCAGGATCTTCGATCTCTATGACGATCCGATGCCGAGCCTGAACGATCTCGAGGGCTATTGCGGCGAGACCTCGTCGAGCCTGATCCAGCTCGCCAGCCTCGTTCTCGCCGACGGCTCCAACCCCGGCACCGCGGACGCGGCCGGCCATGCGGGCGTGGCCTATGCGATCACCGGGTTGCTGCGCGCCTTCCCGCATCATGCGCGGCAGGGTCAGGTCTTCGTTCCCGCCGACATCCTCACCCGCCACGGAGTGGTGCGCGAGGATGTCGTGACCGGCCGCGGCGGACCGGGGCTCAATGCTGCTCTCGCCGATCTGCGCGCCGTCGCCCGCAGGCATCTCGCCCAGGCGCGCACGCTGCGCACGACCATTCCCGATGCGGCGAAGCCCGCTTTCCAGCCGCTTGCGCTGGTCGAGCCTTATCTCAGAGCCATGGAGCGGCGGGACTACGATCCGCTCCACACCCCCGTGGACCTGCCGCAGTGGCGGCGGATCTGGGCGCTCTGGCGCGGGCCGTTCTAACGTCTACTCTGCCGCCTCGGGCAATGTGGCGCCCGACAGCCAGGCCGCGAGATCGGCCCGCGCCCTGTCGGTCAGCGCCTTCTTCCGGGCGACGGCCTTGGCAGGACCGCGCAGGCGCTTGCCGTCCTCCGCCTTCGGCGCGTGAGCGAGCGGCGGGAACAGCCCGAAATTGACGTTCATCGGCTGGAAGGAGCGCGGTCCCTCGTCGATGGTCTCGATGTGCCCGCCGGTGATGTGGTTGATCAGCGCGCCGAGGGCCGTGGTGTGGGGCAGCGGCTCGATTGGCCGGCCAAGCCGCTCGGCGGCGGCGAAGCGACCGGTCATGAGCCCGACGGCGGCGCTCTCCACGTAACCCTCGCAGCCGGTGATCTGGCCGGCAAAGCGCAGGCGCGGCATCGCCTTCAGGCGCAGGGTCGGGTCGAGGAGCTTGGGCGAGTTAAGATAGGTGTTGCGGTGGATGCCGCCGAGCCGCGCGAACTCGGCATTCTCCAGGCCCGGGATCATGCGAAGGATCGCGGTCTGCGCGCCGTATTTCAGCTTGGTCTGGAAGCCGACCATGTTGAACAGGGTGCCGAGCGCGTTGTCCTGGCGCAGCTGCACGATGGCATAGGGCTTCCTGTCGGGATTGCGCGGATCGGTGAGGCCGACGGGCTTCATGGGCCCGTGGCGCAGGGTCTCGCGGCCGCGCTCGGCCATGACCTCGATCGGCAGGCAGCCGTCGAAATAGGGAGTGTTGGCCTCCCATTCCTTGAACTCGGTCTTGTCGCCCGCGATCAGGGCATCGACGAAGGCCTCGTACTGCTCCTTGGTCATGGGGCAATTGATGTAGTCCTTGCCGGTGCCGCCCGGCCCGATCTTGTCGTAGCGCGACTGGAACCAGGCGATGTCCATGTTGATGGACTCGCGGTAGACGATCGGCGCGATGGCGTCGAAGAAGGCGAGTGACGTCTCGCCCGTCAGCTCGAGGATCGCCCCGGCGAGGGCCGGCGAGGTGAGGGGGCCGGTGGCGACGATGACGGAGGACCATTCCTCCGGCGGCAGGCCGGCGATCTCGCCGCGCTCGATGGTCACCAGCGGATGCGCTTCGAGCGCCGCCGTCACGGCGTCCGAGAAACCGTCACGGTCGACGGCCAGCGCGCCGCCAGCCGGAACCTGGTTCGCGTCGCCCTTGGCCATGATGAGCGAGCCCAGGGCGCGCATCTCCTGGTGCAACAGGCCGACCGCATTGGTCTCGGCGTCGTCCGAGCGGAAGGAGTTGGAGCAGACCAGCTCCGCCAGGCCTTCCGTCTTATGGGCGTCGGTGCCGCGCACGGGGCGCATCTCGTGAAGAACGACGGGCACGCCGGCCTGCGCGATCTGCCAGGCCGCTTCCGAACCGGCGAGGCCGCCGCCGATAACGTGGATGGGTTCGATGGTGCTCATGAGCCTGAAGTAGCGAGCGACGTTTCGTCGATCAACCACATTCTTGAAATTCAAGGCTTTGGAGCGCTCCGCCGGAAGCTTGGCCGAGCGCCGAGGCGTCGCCAGCCCCCTCCTGGCCAAGGAGGGGGAGGCTCGTTCCTCAGAAGATGAAGAAGTTCGCGGCCGACAGGGCCGTGCCCGCCTTCAGCTGGGCGAACTGGATCGCCGCGCCGTCGCCGTTGCCATCTGCGTCGTAGTACAGGGCGCCGGTCTTCCTGTAATAGATGATGCGGTCGTCGCTATCCTTGGCTTCCGCACCGATCCTGAAGTTCGAAGCGGCCAGCGGGCCGACATCCCTTGCGTCCTTATCAACGGGCGTCTTCGGCCAGACATCGACCTTCTCAAACGCATACGCGTTGAGCATGATTTTTTCGCCGATCTTGCCGTTGAAGTCGGTGATGCGGTCGACGCTGCCTGCAACCGGATCGTTGCTGAACACGAAGGTATCGACGCCGGAACCGCCCTTGAGGACGTCGCTGCCTGCTCCGCCGCTGATGAGGTCGTTACCGGCGCCCCCGTTCAGAACGTCATTGCCGCCACCGCCGGACAGATTATCGTCATGGTTGGTTCCCGTGATCCTGTCGTCGGCGGAATTGGCCTTGAAGTAAAAGCCATCGCCATCGAACTTCAAACCGAGCGGGGAATACCCCTTCATGCTGAATTGCTTAAAAGCCATCGTCGTCTCCTTTGAGTTTTGTGGTGCTCCCGGCAGGGGCACGAAATTCCTCTGCGGAAATTGACACGACATAACGTTGCTATCATGCCCTTCAAGGAGAGGGCGTGAAAATTTTCCGCCCATGTGTGCTTACGCACCTGACGGCATGGTTGATCGCGAAACCATTAAGGTGGCATCTACGGCAGACGCGCCCATCGGTTCCTGATAGTGAGAGGCCTGGCATGACATCCCGACGCTCAATTGTTCTCGTGACAGGCGGAAGTCGCGGCATAGGGGCCGCGGTGGCTCAGCTCGCGGCTGCGCGCGGCTACGATGTCGCCATCACCTACAGGGCCGAACGGGAGGCGGCCGAGCAGGTTCTGGCCGCCTGCCGGGCGGCCGGGGCCGCGGCCGTGGCGTGCCAGGGCGACGTGGCCGTGGAGGCGGATGTCCTGCGCCTGTTCGACGAGGCTCAGGCAGCCCTGGGGCCCCTCTCCCATGTGGTCAACAACGCAGGGATCACGGGCAAGTCCGGCAAGCTCGAGCAGGCCTCGGCGGAAACGATCCGGTCCTGCATCGACGTCAATGTGCTGGGGGCGCTCTGGGTGGCCCGCGAGGCCGCCCGGCGCCTCTCCAAGAGCCGGGGAGGAACCGGAGGCTCCATCGTCAACATCTCGTCCGTGGCCGCAACCCTGGGCAGCCCCAACGAATATGTCTGGTATGCCGCCTCCAAGGGAGCGGTCGACTCGCTGACGACCGGGCTGGCGAAGGAGCTCGCGGGCGAGGGGGTGCGGGTCAATGCCGTGTCCCCCGGCATGACGAAGACCGACATTCACGAGCGCAGCACCCAGGATGCCGGCCGGCTGGAGCGCATACGCCCCCTCATCCCGCTCAACCGGGTCGGGGAGCCGGAGGAGATTGCCGAGGCGGTGCTGTTCCTGATGTCGGAGGCCGCGTCCTATATCACCGGCGCCAATATCCCGGTCTCGGGCGGGCGGTGAGGGCCTGGTGCATCGTGCGCAAAAGCGAGCCCGTTTTTCGCACGATGCGCTCTTTATAGAGTGGAGAGTCGGATCCGATCGCAGAAGTGCAAATCCACCTTTCGCGTCCGAGCTCTAGCGCATCGGACGGAAAAGTGGATCCGGTTTTTCCGGTCCATCCGATGCGCCAGCCAAGAGAAGAAGCATCGGATCAATCCCAAAAGTGCAAGTCCACTTTTGGGTCCGATGCTTTAGAAAAGCGAAAGCCCGCCGGAGGGCGGGCTTGGGCCTCTTGCTGCAATGCAGCAAAGTTTTACGCGAAAGCGTTCTGGCGAGCGATGCTCTCGATCTGGAAGCGAGAGATGCCGAGATCGTCGAGCTCACGGTCGGAGAGCAGCGACAGCTCACGGACGGTCTCGCGATAACGCAGGTAGGCGCGGACTTTAGACAGGATGTACGAAACGAACATGGGGATCTCCTAAACAGTAGCCGGTCCCTTTGACCGGCGGCCTTTGTTCTTGCGTGTGCGATGGGGATATAATTGTGTGCGGTGCAAAAGAGGAGTGGTGATAATGTAGGGCTGTTATGCTTTAGTAGCATGACGACCTAATGCCACGTTAACTGCGCTGCAGGTCAGGAATGGCTCGTGCCCGGGGAAGGGCCAGCCTGGAAGCAGGCCGGCCATGGCTTTCCTCGAGCAAAATCACCGGCACGAGGCCGGTGACGATGGAGGGTGCGGTTCAGGTCTTTGGCTACAGCACGAAGAAGTCGGCCTTGGTGAGGGCCAGGCCGGCCTTCAGCTCGGCGAACTTCACGGCTGCCGCGCCGCCGATGCCGTCGGCATCGTAGAGCAGGGCGCCGGTCTTCTTGTTGTAGATGATCCGGTCGGAGGAATCCCGGGCGCCCGACCCGGTGGTGAAGGCGGCGCCCGACAGCCAGCCGTCGCGCCCGACCCGGGTGAAGACATGGTTGTCGAGCATGATCGTATCGTCGGCGGGCCGGAAGTCGACGATCCGGTCGATGTTGTTCCTGGACGGCCTCGCGTCGAAAACGAAATAATCCTTGCCCGAGCCTCCGGTCAGCTGATCGCTGTCCGCACCCCCGCTCAGGTAATCGCTGCCGGCCCCCCCGCTCAGGGTATCGCGGCCGGTGCCCCCATACAGATCGTCGTCACCCCAGAGGCCGTAGAG
>JAEWKH010000149.1 GCA_023386155.1 Pseudomonadota bacterium | reverse complement strand
CCGCCGTGGCTGGGGCGGTGGCGGTGCAGTGGCAGCCGGCCTGATCGGCGGCGCGGTGCTCGGCGGCCTGATCACCGCAGCGTCCACTCCGGCCTACGGTTACCCGGCCTATGGCTATCCTGCTTACGGATATCCGGCCTCTGGATACGGATACGGATATCCCGTCGCGTATAATTACCCAGCCTACAACTACCCGGCCTACAGCTATCCTGCTTACGGCTATTATTCTGCCCCTGTGACGCGGGTCGTCTACCGGCCGGCTCCCGTCTATCGTACGCGGGTGGTCTATCGCGATCCGGTCTACAGGCCGCGAGTCGTCTATCGTCAGCCGCGCACGGTGACCCGGGTGGTCTACCGCGACCGCAACGGGGGCCGTGTGGTGCGTTCGGTGAGGCGGGACGTGGTGACAACGGGCTCGGTCAACCGGCACAACGTCCAACGCATCCGTCGGATCGAGGGCGTCTATCGCTGAAACTGCAAGGCAGCCCCGCGGGGCTGCCTTCGCTTGTCACCGGCGATGCCTGATGCTCCATTCTTCGAAGAGCGCATCGTTCTTCGCGAAAAACCCGATCCGCTTTTTCGCACGATGCGCTAGGACATCGACGCGATCACCTCGAGCATCACTTCCGTGGCCCCGCCGCCGATCGACAGGACGCGGGCGTCGCGCGCCATGCGCTCGATGGGACTTTCGCGCATGAAGCCCATGGCGCCGTGGAACTGCACGCATGTGTACATGACCTCGTTGACGATCTCTCCGCAATAGGCCTTCACCATCGAGACCTCGCGCATGCAGTCCTCGTCCGCCGCCATGCGCCACGCGGTGGCATAGAGGAACTGGCGACCCGCCTCGACCTTCGTGGCGAGCATGGCGAGGCGCTCGCGGATCGCCTGCATGTCCCAGAGAACGCCCCCGAACGCGCGGCGGGTTCTCACCCAGGCGAGCGTCATGTCGATGGCCGCCTGAGCGGCGCCGATGGCCATGGCGGCAAGCACGAGACGCTCGTTCTGGAAATTGCCCATGATCGAGTAGAAGCCCTGTCCCTCCATGCCGAGCATGTTCCCGGCCGGGATGCGGCAGCCCTCGAAGACGAGTTCCGCCGTGTCGGAGCAGCGCCAGCCATGCTTGTCGAGCGCGCGGGCGACCCTGAGTCCCGGCGTTCCCTTCTCCACCAGGAAGATCGAGATACCGTGGGCCCCGGCCGATGGATCGGTCTTGGCCGCGACGCAGTAGAGGTCCGCATGGACGCCGTTGGTGATGTAGGTCTTCTCGCCGTCGAGGATGTAGGAATCGCCGTCCCGGCGGGCGCGGGTCCTGATGGCCTTCACGTCCGAGCCGGCATCCGGCTCCGTAATGGCGATCGCGGTGATCACCTCGCCGCTGACGATGCCCGGCATCCAGCGCTCCCGCTGCGCCTTGGTCCCTTCGTGGAAGACGTGCACGGAGGCCATGTCGGTGTGCACCAGCGTCGCGATGGCGACACCGCCATAGGTCGAGCGCCCGAGCTCCTCGGCGAAGACCGTCGACGCGACCGCATCCATCTCGGCGCCGCCGTACTCTGCCGGATAACGGATGCCGAGGAAGCCGAGCTCACCCATGCGGCGCAGGATAGAGCGGGGAATGAACCCTTCCTCCTCCCAGCGATCCGCATGGGGCTTGATTTCCTTCTCGACGAAGCGGCGCACCTGGTCGCGCAGCTGCTCGTAGTCACCCGTCGCCCAGGGCAATCCCGGCCGTCGCGGCGCAATTCCAGATCCGTCCATAGCCCTTACCCGTTCTGACGCCGGTCCAACACGAGATGCTCGTCCGAACGGTCCTGAGAGACCGCCCGGGCGAGCCGGCGACGCTAGCGCATCGTGCGAAAAAGTGGACCCGGTTTTTCGCGAAGAACGATGCGCCCTCCAAAGAGAGGAGCATCGGATTGACCCCAAAAGTGCAAATCCACTTTTGGGTCCGATGCTCTAGATCTCGATTTCCTCTCGCGGCCCTTCGGAGGCCGAGGGAGCCCTCGACTCCGCCATCCAGAGCATCCCGTCGATCACCTCGGCGAGCCCCGCCACCGTCGGGCGCTCGAAGAGGTTGCGCAGCTGCACGTCCACGCCGAAGGTCTCCCGCAGGCGCGACACCGCCCTCATCACCAGGAGCGAGTGGCCCCCGAGGTTGAAGAAGTTGTCGTTGCGGCCGATCGACTCGACCTTCAGGAGATCGCACCACAGGGCGGCCAGCGTCTTCTCGGTCTCCGTCGCCGGGGCGACGAATTCCTGCTCGGTCTGGATGTTCTCCGCCGTCGGCTCCGGAAGCGCCGTGCGATCGACCTTGCCGTTGGTGGTCAGTGGCATCCGCTCCAGGCGGACGAATTGGGTGGGCATCATCGACTCCGTGAGTTCTTCGGCAAGATGGGCGCGCAGTTCCGCCACGGACACATCCGTCGAGGAGACGTAGTAGGCCACGAGGCGCGCGATCCCGTCCTCCGCCGCGAGCGGCTCGACGTAGCCGATCTGGGTCATGATCTCCTTGATGCGCGGCACGTCCAGCTCGTCGTTCAGCTCGTCGATGGCTTCGTCGCGCGTCTTCTGTCCAAGACGCACGTCCCAGCTGTAGGGCAGGGCGTAGTTGTGGTGTCCCCGCTGCTTCCTGTGAACGTAGATGCCGACATCGTTGATGAGGCAGTTGGTGGAGCGTCCGGTGTCGGCCGGCCGGCTCCATCCCGCCTGCGTCTTCAGGAACTCGAGCATGTCCTCCAGCGGAACGCTCCAGTACCGGTAGAAGTCGATGAACTTCACTTCCTCGAACACGGCGTCGTTCCGGAAGACGTCCACGTCGAGATAGCGGGAGACCGCGTCCTCGCGACGGTGGTATTCCTTGCGCGCCTCGGTGACGAGCGCGTCGAGGCGGGCCGGATCGTAGTCGTCCCGCTTGAAGACCTCCTCGGTCAGCCGGGTCTCGAAGAACTGGCCCCGCGACAGGCCGGTGACGATGTATCCGATTTGCCTCTCGCGCGCGAAGTTGGTGGCAAGGGTGTAGATCGTCTTGAAGCAGCCGTTGCAGACATTCGCGAACCGCTTCAGGCTGTCGACGAAGATCTCGTTCATGTGCGGCGTGCTTCCCCAGTGGTGGTCCACGCCGAGGGAGTTCACGAGCCGCCTGATATTCGCCTTGGCTCCTTCCGAGATGAAGCCGTTGTCCAGGGTGAACGTGATCGGCTTCACCCCCATGGCGACGAGCTTGCACAGCATGAAGCTACTGTCCTTGCCGCCGCTCAGCAGAACGATGCAGTCATAGGGCCCCTTGCGGTTGGCCTTCATCTCCGCGATGAGGGCCTCCAGGTCCTCCGGTGTCTTGAAGTAGGTCTGTGCCTTGTCGACATAGGTGTCGAAGGCCCGGCACAGATTGCAGACGCCGGCCTCGTCATATGTGGTGCCGGGCATGTCGGACGCGAGACCGCAGCGCTCGCAATAGCGCACCTGCGTCGCGGGTTTCGCCGCTGACGCAGCCATGGCGACGACGGCGCAGTCCTGGATGTGCGGGTGCTTCAGAAGCCGGGCTTCGATCTCGCCCAGCTCCACGCGGGCGCCGCCGACCTTCACCTGATGGTCGGCGCGACCGAGGAAGTCGAGGCGTCCTTCGGAATTCCAGCGGGCGAGATCGCCGGTCTTGTAGAGCCGCAGCGTCGAAGCCTCGTTCCGGGGATCGGCGGTCACGAGGAACCGCTCCTTGGTCAGGTCGGGACGATTGAAGTAGCCCTTGGCGAGACCGTCTCCGGCGATGAACATCTCGCCGATGACTCCGGGCGCGACGGGCCGATGCCGCTCGTCGAGAACGTAGATCCCGGCATTGGCCGCCGGAACGCCGATCGGCACGGACGGGGACAGATCCTTGTCGATGTCGAACCGGTGGATCATGCAGCCCACCGTCGCCTCCGTCGGGCCGTACTCGTTGTAGATCTCGACCGGATGGGGAATGGCCTGCGTGATGTCGCGGGCCAGCTCGGTCTTGAAGTCCTCGCCGCCCACGATGAACTTGCGCAGTTTCGTGGTGTGGAGATTGCGGTCGCGGATCATCGCGAGGTGGGCCGGCGTCAGCTTCATGATGTCGACGGCGTTGTCGTCGACGACATTGAGCACGACCATGCTCTGCACGCCGGGATCGCCACGGTACACCACGATCCGGCCGCCGGTGACGAGAGGAGTGAACAGCGTCGTGACGGTCAGGTCGAAGGCCAGGGAGGAGAACAAGGGCCAGGCGAGGGCTTCGCCGGGGCTGTACATCCGGGCTGCCCACCAGATGTAGTTCACCAGGCTTCGATGCTCGATCATGACGCCTTTCGGCACACCGGTCGATCCGGACGTGAAGATGATGTAGGCGATGCCATCCGGCGTGGCCGAAGACGCCCGGTCGGTCGTGGGCTGCGACGAGATCGACTGGAAGTCGGCGTCGAGCACGAGCACGTCGGCGAGATCGGGAGGCATTGCGGATTGCAGGCGCGCCTGGGTGATCGCGACCGGGGCCCGACCGTCCGTCCCCTGGGCGATGTCCTTCAGGATCGTGGCGAGGCGCCCCTTCGGGGTTGCCGCGTCGACCGGCACGTAGGCCGCTCCGGACTTCATGACGCCCAGAATTGCGACGACGACCTCGATGGAGTGTTCCATGAACAGGAGGACGACCCGCCCGGGCCCTACGCCCATCGAGGCGAGGCGGGCGGCCATCTGGTTGGAGCGCTCGTTCAGCTGTCGGTATGTCAGGCTCCCGCTGCCGAAGCGGATCGCTTCGGCAGCGGGAGCGCGTTCCACCTGTTCGCGGAAGAGATCGACGATGGTCCTGTCCGATGGATAGGACGCGGAGGTGGCGTTGAAATCAACGACCAGGGCCTGATGATCGCGATCGTTCAGGAGAGGAAGCGCAAAGCTCTCCGTTGCGGGCACTACGATATGGTTCATGAAATCCTCTCGCCTCCTCGGAGCGACTGACGATACAACTCGGCGATGGCCGGGGCGTCCGGCTCCGCGAGCATGAGGGGCCCGTAGCAACTCTCGGGCCCGTAATAGACCTCGGCCTGGGGAGCCACTTGAAGCCAGTGGAGCGACCCGGCGCCCGACCGCAGCCAGGCCTTGTTCGGAAGAAAGATGCACATGCGGCCGGTATACGGAGCGGGCGTGTACCGCCCCACGGCAGCGATGGCGGCGGCCTGCAGCCGGAACCGGCGCGTCAGCATCGGATCCGCCTTGGCCGTTTCCCCGTCCGGGCGCGCGTGGCTCAGGAGCGGACGATGGCGATTAAGACGATCACGGATGCGGCCGCGGAGATACGTGAGCCGCTCGCCCACGTACCGCGCGGCTTCCCCGAACGACGGCTGCCTTGCGGCCTTGCGCAGGTGGTGGCTCACCGCGCCTACCCGACGCTTGGCCTCGAAGATGAACTGCCGGTGCCACGCCTGGTAGGTGTTCGGATGAAGGGGGCCGAAGAGGGCCAGGCATTGGACATCGACCCCCTGTTGACCCAGGAGCTTCGCCAGTTCGAACGCGGTCGCGGCGCCGGAGCAGTAGCCGGCGATCACGCAGGGGCCGGTGGGCTGGAACTCGAGGATCTGGTTCGCGAAATACGCGGCGATGTCCTCGACGCGATCCATCGGCTCGACCCGCTCGTCGAGGCCCGGCGGCTCGAGCGCGAAGAACGGCTGATCGTCGCCCAGGCGCTTCGAGAAGGCGGAGAACGAGAAGACGGCTCCGGCATGTCCAGGCACGGCGTAGATGGGGGGAAGCGTTCCGCGGGGCTGGATCGGCACGATGGCGGGCTGCTGCCGGGTCGCCGCCTCGGCCATGGTCAGGAATCCGATGATCTCGCTCTTCCGGTTCCGCAGCTGGTCGCGGAATTCCGGGGTCAGCGCCCCCGCGGGCGCGTTGCAGCGCAGCTGATCGCGCTCGACCCAGACCTTGATGTCCTTCCCCGCAAGGGCGGCAAGAAAGTTCGGGACCGGGATCACGTCCGTCTTCATGAGGACACTCCAATCACTTCTGAACGACCGCGGTTCCGATGAAGTCCGGATCCGGCGCAAACGTGTGGATGGCCCAATCCGCGTCATCCGTCGGAACGGACTGCCCCAGGCCGCATCCCAGGGCCTTGGCAATGGCTTCCAGCCTGGTCCAGCGCCGCAGGAAACCTTCGGTCCGCCGCTCGGGCGGCAGGGCGCGGTAGGACTCGTATTCGGCAGCCGAGAAACAGAGCGCCGCGATATCGTCCGCCTCGGCCACGGGGCGCATGGCTTCGATATCCACGCCGATCTCGCACGTCTCCGAGAGGGCGATGACGGCCAAATCGTCCGACCGGGAGACGCCGAAACGCAACTCGCGGGCGGGCATGCGGGCCGAGAGGCGGGGCTTGCCCTGCGGGCCGTATTCCAGCTCGATCTCGGTCGGAGGCATTCCGAGCCGGGACGCGAGAAGATGGCGCAGCTGGCCCCGGGCGGCGACGAACCGGCGGCGGTCCCGCTCCTGCGCGAAATCCGCAGCGCGCCGACGTTCGTCCGCGCTCAGGCAGGCTTCCATCTCGCACATGAAGTCCGGACCCGTGTCGAGTTTGAAGGCCAGGACCTCCAAATCGTCATTCTCCAGGACCGGAACGGCGATCCCGCGCCCCAGGTCAGCGGCCAGAGTCATACATGGATCCCGTTGGTTGGGGATTGCTGGCATGCGTAAGAGCAACTCACTCCGATGAGCGGCCTCGCCGTTCATCGGAGTCCATCACTGAAACACTCGATGCCATCAATGAAACAATCGGGACTGTGCTGAAGCAAGTGGCGCTTGCTGGGTAGTGTGCTGGACGTATGCGCTACATCGAAAGACGTAGATGTAAGTCAGACGTGGGTGCGCCATGGCTCATGGAATTCTTGCGAGCCCCTCGTGCTGAACATATGAGCCGGGAGAATTGCTTGAAAAATGCCAGTCAGTACTAAAATCGTACTATTATGGTGTTCTGGTCGCTCCCTGACTGGAGCAGGAAGATTACCACTTTTGAACCGCCGGCTTCATTGCAGCGAAGTCCATGGCGGCGATCCGATTGACGGGCGGTCGGCGGGGCAGGTCTCGGCAGCGCCCCAAAAGAAAAACCGCCCCAACGAGGGGGCGGTTTTCCTGAAGGTTCGTTTGTGAGAGGAAGGCCGATTACTTAATCTTGGCTTCCTTGAACTCGACGTGCTTCTTCGCGACCGGATCGTACTTCTTCAAGTTGAGCTTCTCGGTCATCGTGCGCGAGTTCTTCTTCGTCACGTAGAAATAGCCCGTGTCGGCGGTGGAAACGAGCTTCACTTTGATCGTTGCGGCTTTGGCCATGATCGGGACCTCTTGTTCGGTTCGGGCGCTCGGTTGGCCCCACGGCATGGCCGAAACGCAAAGGCCGGGCGAACCCGGCCGGAAAATCGTGCGGTTCCCATGCCCGATTATCGCCGGGCAGTCAAGGGCGAAGGGCAGGAAGAGGCTGAAATCCTGCCCCGATCGACACGCGGAGCGCCGGGTCCGCGGGGGGCGCTACAGCAACTCCCGCACGAAACGGCCACGCTGCTGGTGGAAGAAGGGAACCGGAAGCATGTGGCCGAATCCGGCCGCGATCCGGGCCTCCAGCTCGCCCAGAATCACGGTGGTGATCGGGGGCAGGTCCAGGGCCTTGGCCTGGGCGACGGTGACCCAGGCCAGTTCCACGAGCTCGGCCTCCGGCCCGACCATGCCCTCGACCTCCTCGGCGATGGCGGTGCGGTCCACGGCAAAGAATCGGGTGTCGAAGCGCCTCACGCGCTTGGGCGGCGTCACGGCCCGGCCGATGAAATGCAGGGCCTCCAGGTCGGGAAGGACGCCCCGATCCTGGAAGGCGGACCATGGGGTTCCCGCGGGTGCGCTCTCCGGGCCGCCGTAGTCCTTGGTCCCCAGCAGCAGGCCGGTTTCCTCGAAGGTCTCGCGGATCGCCGCGAGGGCCAGCGCCCGGCTGCGCTGGACGGAGGGGCGGGTGACCCGGGCCATCAGCGCCTGTTCGGCACGGGGATGAAGCGCGCCCGTCACCGTCATGGACCGGTCGCCGGCCTCGATCCTCCCGCCGGGGAAGACGAATTTGCCCGGCATGAATTTCAGCCCCTCGTGGCGCCTTCCCATGAGGACCTTCGGGCTCCTGCCCTTGCGGTCGATGATAATGAGGGTCGCGGCGTCGACGGGGCGGAGGGTGGGTGCCTTGGGGTTGGTCTCAGCGGAAACGAGGCGATCCATTCTCGCCAAGGTCTCGGTATCCGTCACGCGTTGTCCTCTTTGGCGTTCTTGCTGGTTCGACGGGCGGCGAAGCCATGCATCCCCAGCGCGTATTGCAACCCCACGACGGCGCCTTTGACCGGCTGGAGCAGGGCAAGGCATAGGATCAGCGTCAGGGCCGGCCATGTCGCCAGATGCACCCACATGGGCAGCTCGAGCTTGGTCTCGGTCATGAGGATGCCGTAGCCGATCAGATGGCCCACGATGGTGATCACGATATAGGGCGGAAGATCGTCGGCCCGGTGGTGGTGGAACTCGGTCCCGCAGGCCTCGCAATGGCTCGCGACCTTCAGGAAGCGGTCGAAGAGCCGCCCCTCGCCGCAGGCCGGGCAGCGGCACAGGAAGCCGCGCCTCATGGCCGGAAACGCCTGCACCTCTTCCGGCACGGCCGGAGAAGCGGTCTCGATCGTCAACGACATCCCAAATCCCTACACGTTAGACACGCCCGCGCCGCTTGACCTTCACGCGGGTCGGGGCGCGGCCGCTCGGCGGGGCCGCCTTGCCGGCCCTGGAGCCACGCGGCGGACGCTTCGCGCCCTTCCTGGACGGGCCGCTCCTGCCTGTGACGCGTCCCTTGGTGAGAATCTCGAAGCGCAGCGCACCGGCGACGGGCGCCGCCTCGACCAGCTTCACCTCCACCTTGTCGCCGAGACGATAGGTTTCCCCCGTATCGTCGCCGCGCATGGAGTGGGTCTTCTCGTCGTAGCGGTAGTAGTCGTCGCCGATGGTGGCCGCCGGCACGAAGCCGTCGGCGCCGGTCTCGCTCAGCTTGATGAAGAGCCCCGCCTTCGACACACCCGAGATCTGCCCGTCGAATGTGGCCCCGATCCGATCGCTAAGGAAGTGCGCGATCAGGCGGTCGATTGTCTCACGCTCGGCCGCCATGGCCCGGCGTTCCGCGGCCGAGATCTTGGCGCTGATCTCGATCAGCTCGGCCCGGGTGGTGTCCGGCGACAGGCCGTCCTTGCCGAGCTTGAAGGCCGTGATCAGCGCGCGGTGGACGATGAGGTCGGCATAGCGGCGGATGGGGGAGGTGAAATGGGCATAGCGCCGGAGGTTCAGGCCGAAATGGCCGTAATTCTCCGCCGAGTATTCGGCCTGGGACTGCGAGCGCAGCACCACCTCGTTGATGAAGAGCTGATGCTCCGTGTCCTCGACGCTGCGCAGGATGCGGTTGAACAGCTCCGGCTTGAGAGCCCCCTGGCTCGGAAGTTTCAGGCCGATGGAAGCCAGCACCTCGCTCAGCGCCCGCATCTTCTCGAGGGATGGTTCGTCATGGACCCGGTAGATCAGGTCGGATTCGGCCTTCTCCAGGCTCTCCGCCGCGGCCACGTTGGCGAGGATCATGAATTCCTCGATGAGCCTGTGCGCTTCGAGCCGTTCGGGGACGAAAATCCGGTCCACGGTCCCGTCGGGATTGAGCACGATCTTGCGCTCGGGCAGGTCGAGGAAGAGCGGCTCGCGGATGTCGCGGGCCTTTCTGACGAGTTCGTAGCCCGCCCAGAGGGGCTTCAGGATCGGATCGAGGAGCGGCCTCGTCGCGGCGTCCGGCCAGCCGTCGATGGCGGCCTGCGCCTGGCTGTACGAGAGCTTCTCCGCCGAGCGCATCATGATCCGGTGGAAGCTGTGGCGGATCTTCCGCCCGTCGGGGCCGACGACCATGCGCACGGCGAGAGCCGGGCGGTCCTCACGCGGCCTCAAGGAGCACAGGTCGTTGGAGATCCGCTCCGGCAGCATCGGGACGACCCGGTCCGGGAAATAGACCGAGTTGCCGCGCTCCTGCGCCTCCCGGTCCATGGCCGAGCCGGGGCGCACATAGGCGGCCACATCGGCAATCGCCACGGTGAGGACATAGCCGCCTGCATTGTTCGGATCCTCGTCCGGAGCGGCATGGACCGCATCGTCATGGTCCTTGGCGTCCGGCGGGTCGATGGTCACGAGGGGCAGGTCGCGCCAGTCCTCGCGTCCGTCGAGGGTGACGGGCCTCGCCCTCTCGGCTTCCTCCAGGACGGGCTTCGGGAACTCGTTGGGGATGTTGTGGGCGTAGATCGCGATGAGGCTCACGGCCTTCTCGGATTTGATCGACCCCAGTCGCTCCTTCACCTTGGCGGTGGGCAGGCCGAAGCGGCCATGCTTCACGACCGACACGGAGATCAGGTCGCCGTCCTGGGCCTCGCCCTCGTCGCCGGGCCTGATCTGCAACTCCTGCTCGCGGGCCTTCTTGTCCACGGGCACGAGCCTTCCGCCCCCTTCGGGCATGGCCCGGAAGATGCCGAGCACCTGCGCCTGTTTCTTGGCGATGATCTTGATCACGCGGCCGGAATAGCGGTGGATGTCGCCGGGCCTGAGCGGATCGACCCGCAGCAGCGCCCGGTCGCCGACGCCCGCCACCGGCATGCCGCCGGGGCGCGGCTTGCGAGGCGATACGATGACGATGGTCGGGAGGGGGCCGTGCTCCTCCTCGTCCCACTCGGTCGGGACGGCGATCAGCTCCCCGTCCTGGTCCCGCCTGGCGACGTCAGCCAGGACGACGGGCGGGAGCTGGCCCGCCTTGTGAACGGTCTTGCCCCTGCGGTCGAGGACGCCTTCGTCCTCCAGGCCCTTGAGAATCTGCTTGAGCCAGATCCGGTCGCTGCCCTTGATGCCGAAGCGCTGCGCGACCTCCCGCTTGCCCACCTTGCCCTGGGCATGGGTGATGAAGGAGACGATGTCCTCGCGGGAGGGCAGGGCGGCGGTTGGGTCGGCTTTCGAACGTTTGGCCAAGAGAAAAAGCTCGTCAGGTTTACGGGGTCTTGTCGCATGCAAGCTTGGCCGCGGCTAGTCCGGTCGGCCCGTCAATGGGAAAGACTCCCAAGCATGGCAAGAGATCCACGGGGGAGGGAGAGGATTCTGCCAAAAAAATAAGGCCCCGGTGACGGAGCCTTTGAGGGACCGGCTCGTGGGGGCAGAATGAGCCGGTGAGCTCATAAAACGCCCCGGATCAGGGATGGTTCCAGCTTCCGGAAAATTTTTGAGAATTTTTTTTGAGGCGCTCGCTTCCCGGTATCGGCCGTCAGCCTCGGACCAAGTCCGGCGAGCCGCCCGCAGGGGCGGGCGTGGACGCATGGTCCACGCCAATCTGTTCAGATGTCCAGGTCCGCCTCGTCGGCGAAGGCGGCGCGTTCCTGGATGAAGGCGAAGCGGGCTTCGGGCTTGTTGCCCATCAGGCGCTCGACCGTGTCGCTGGCCTCCGGCTTGTCCTCGGCCTCCACGACCACCTTCAGAAGCAGGCGCTTCTTCGGGTCCATGGTGGTTTCCTTCAACTGGGCCGGAAGCATCTCGCCGAGGCCCTTGAAGCGGCCGATCTCGACCTTGCCGTTGCCCTTGAAGACCGTCTTCATCAGCTTCTCACGGTCCGCATCGTCGCGGGCATAGGCGGATTTCGAGCCCTGCGTCAGCCGGTAGAGGGGTGGAACCGCGAGATACAGGTGCCCGTCATCGATGAGCCTGGGCATCTGCCGGTAGAAGAAGGTGATCAGCAGCGAGGCGATGTGGGCGCCGTCCACGTCCGCGTCGGTCATGATGATGACCTTCTCGTAGCGCAGGTCCGCCGCCTTGTAGTGGGAGCCCGTGCCGCAACCCAGGGCGAGAACGAGATCGGCGAGCTGCTGGTTCTGGTGCAGCTTCTCCCGGCCGGCCGAGGCCACGTTCAGGATCTTGCCGCGCAAGGGCAGCACCGCCTGGGTGGCGCGGTCGCGGGCCTGCTTGGCGGAACCGCCGGCCGAGTCGCCCTCGACGATGAAGAGTTCGGAGCCCTTGGCGCCGGCATTGGAGCAATCCGCCAGCTTGCCGGGGAGGCGCAGCTTGCGGGTCGCGGTCTTGCGGGCGACCTCCTTCTCCTGGCGGCGCCGCAGGCGCTCCTCGGCCCGGTCGATCACCCAGTCCAGGAGCTTGTTGGCCTGCTGGGGAGCCGCCGCGAGCCAGTGGTCGAAGGTGTCGCGGATCGCGTTCTCGACGATGCGTCCGGCTTCAACGGTCGCCAGCTTGTCCTTCGTCTGGCCCTGGAACTCGGGCTCGCGGATGAAGACCGAGAGCATGGACGCGCAGGTCGCCATCACGTCGTCGGTGGTCACGGCCGCCATGCGCTTCGACTGGCCCACGCGATCGGCATGCTCGCGCAAGGCACGCAGGAGGGCGATGCGCAGGCCGTTCTCGTGGGTGCCGCCCTCAGGGGTGGGCACGGTGTTGCAGTACGAGGTGGAGAACCCATCCTCGTTCGTCATCCAGGCGACCGCCCATTCCAGGGAGCCGTGGCTGCCGGGCTTGGTGATCTTGCCGGAGAAGATCTGGTCAGTGACCAGTTCCTTCCCCTCGATGTCATGGAGCAGGTAATCCTTCAGGCCGTTCGGGAACTTGAAGGTCGCCTCCGCGGGAACGTTCTCGACGCCGTCGATCAGGGCCGGAGCGCATTTCCAGCGGATCTCGACGCCGCCGAAGAGATAGGCCTTGGAGCGGGCCATCTTGAACAGGCGGCGGGGCTGGAAATGGGCGTCCTTGCCGAAGATCTGCCAGTCGGGCTTGAAGCGCACCTTGGTGCCGCGCCGGTTGAGCACGCGCCCCACGGTCTCCAGCCTGCCCTGGGGGAGGCCGCGGGAGAAGACCTGCCGGTAGAGCGTCTGGCCCCGGGCCACCTCGACCTCGAGGATCTCGGACAGGGCGTTCACAACCGAGACGCCGACGCCGTGCAGGCCGCCCGACGTCTCGTAGACCTTCGAATCGAACTTGCCGCCCGCATGGAGCGTCGTCATGATGACTTCGAGGGCCGACTTCTTCGGGAATTTCGGGTGCGGATCGACCGGGATACCGCGCCCGTTGTCGGTCACGGACAGCCAGCCGCCTTCCTCCAGCTCCACCTCGATGAAGGTCGCGTGCCCGGCGACCGCCTCGTCCATGGAATTGTCGATCACCTCGGCGAAGAGGTGGTGCAGGGCCTTCTCGTCCGTGCCGCCGATATACATGCCGGGGCGGCGGCGGACGGGCTCGAGCCCCTCCAGCACCTCGATGGCCGAAGCGTCATAGCCGGCTTCGCCCGGCGTGCCCTGCTGAGGGGCCGGGCGCGACACCTTGACCGCGGCGCTGCGGGCCGAGGCAGGCGCGGCGCGTTTGGCGGCTGCGCCCCCGAAGAGATCGTCATTGTCTGTCATTGGGACCTTGGTCCGGGATGATGATTCGCGTTTCTTTACACTATTTCTCATTCCGTTTTTATACGAGAACAAAACGGAAACTAAAAGGGCTGTTCGCCGTCGAAGGCGACAAAATCGAGCTGAATCTAGAACGTAAAGGTTACCAAGGGTTTCCCTCTAAAGGATGTCTTTCGGCTGTCACAAGGAACTGTTTAAATTCCATTCACGTTGAAGGGTTAAGCATGAGCTTAACAGGAGATTCGGGCGTGACGACGCGGACGACCATGGGACCGGCACGGAAGCTTCATCTGGACCGCGCCGCGCGCAACGCCGGCGAGGCCTTCGCCTTCGACGAGCCGGATGCGGCGCCTGTCGCACCGCGTTCCTATGGGTCGAGCCTGATCTGGCTCACGATGGCCGCCGTCGCCGTGCTCGGCCTGGGGCTCCTTCTTTAATCGTCAGCCTCGGAGCGCTGGTTTCCGCCGAAGGCCCGGATGAGCCAGTCCTCGAGACGCTTGCCGAAGGTCAGGACGAACAGGGTCACCACCGTTCCGGCAATGGTGATGAACCACGCCCCCAGTCCCGCCGTCACCCCGAGGGCGGCCGCGATCCAGACGGTGGACGCCGTCGTCAGCCCATGAACCTCCGTTCCATCCTTAGCGCGCAGGATGGTTCCCGCGCCGAGAAAGCCCAGTCCCGTCAGAATGCCCTGGACGACGCGGCTGACGGCGTCCTGCCCGAAATGCAAGCCCTCATAGACCGAGCCCGAGAGAATCACGATGGCGGAGCCGAGCGCCACGAGGCCCAGCGTCCGCATCCCGATCGGCTTGTTGTGGATGTCCCTGTTGATGCCGACAGCCATCCCGGCGAGGGTCGCCGCGACGAGCCGCAGCATCATCTCGATCTGGTCGGCGTGCTCGATCGACAGCCAGGACAGCCATTCCCGCATGGGGATCAGCCTGCCTTGGCCGTCTTCTTGGCGGCCGCCTTCTTGGCCGTCGGTTTCTTCGCAGCGGACTTCTTGGCAGCGGTCTTCGTTGCCGTCTTCTTCGCGGCGGGCGCCTTCGCCGCCGCCTTCTTGGCAGGAGCCTTGCGCCCGCGGGCCGACTTCTTCGACGGACCGGCTGCCCGGCGTACCTTCAGGAGCTCGACGGCCTCATCCAGGGTCACCGCCTCAGCCGCGATGGTCCGCGGCAGGGTGGCGTTGGTCTCGCCGTCGGTCACGTAGGGGCCGAAGCGCCCCGCCTTCACCACGATGGGCTTGCCCGATTCCGGATCCTCGCCCAGGGGGCGGCCCGGATCGGCCGCGCCGCGCCGGGCGCCGCCTCCGCCGCTCTCCTTGGTGACGATCAGGTCGATGGCGCGGTTGGCGCCGATCTCCAGCACGTCGTCCCCGGGGCCGAGATTGGCATAGGTCTTGCCGTGCTGGACGTAGGGTCCGTAGCGGCCGATGCTCACCAGGATCGGTTCGCCCGATTCCGGATGGGTCGCCACCTGACGCGGCAGGGCCAGGAGCTTCAGGGCCTTCTCGAGATCGACCAGAGCGGGCGACAGGCCCTTGGGCAGGGACGAGCGCTTGGGCTTCTCGCCTTCGCCGAGCTGGACGAAGGGGCCGAAGCGGCCGTCGCGCAGGGTGACCTCGAGCCCGGTCTCGGGATCCGTGCCGAGCACCTTGACGCCGGGCTGGCCGCCGTTCTCCGACGAGCCGTCCCCTTCGCCCTCGACGCCGCTTGCGGCGAGCTGGCGGGTGTACTTGCACTCGGGATAGTTCGAGCAGCCGATGAAGGACCCGAACTTGCCGAGCTTCAGGGAGAGCTGGCCCGAGCCGCAACTCGGGCAGGTGCGCGGGTTGGAGCCGTCGCCCTTGTCCGGGAAGATGTGGGGGCCGAGCAGATCGTTGAGGGCGTCGAGCACCTCGGTCATGCGCAGCTCCTTCGTCTCGCCGATGGCGGCGGAGAAGTCGCGCCAGAAGTCGCGCAGCACCTGCTTCCAGTCGATCTCCGAATTGGAGATCCGGTCGAGCTGTTCCTCCAGGTCGGCCGTGAAGTCGTATTCCACGTAGCGGCGGAAGAAGCTCTCCAGGAAGGCCGTGACGATGCGGCCCTTGTCCTCGGGAACGAGGCGCTTCTTCTCGATGCGGACATACTCGCGGTCGCGCAGGGTCTGAAGCACGGCGGCATAGGTCGAGGGCCGGCCGATGCCGAGCTCCTCCATGCGCTTCACGAGGGAGGCTTCCGAATAGCGCGGCGGCGGCTCGGTGAAGTGCTGGCTCGCGTTGATACGGCGGCGCTCCAGGGGATCGCCCGCCTTCATGGGCGGCAGGCGGCCCTCGTCCTCGTCGCCTTCGTCGTCCTTGCTCTCGTTGTAGAGCGTGAGGAAGCCGTCGAACTTGATCACCTGGCCGGTGGCGCGAAGTTCGAGCTTGCGCGGGCCGACCTGGGCCAGGATGTCGGCCGTCGTGCGTTCCAGCTCCGCCGATTCCATCTGGCTCGCGATGGTGCGGGTCCAGATCAGGTCATAGAGGCGGGCCTGCTCGGGCTCCAGGTACTTCGCCACCTGCTTCGGCAGGCGGCCCATATCCGTCGGGCGGACGGCCTCGTGGGCCTCCTGGGCGTTCTTGGCCTTGGTGGTGTACTTGCGCGGCGCGCCTGGCACGTAGCGGTCGCCGTATTCCTTGCCGATGACGCGGCGGGCGGCCTGCACGGCCTCCGGGGCCATGTCGACGCCGTCGGTTCGCATATAGGTGATGAGGCCGACCGTCTCGCCGCCGATATCGACGCCCTCGTAGAGGCGCTGCGCGATGCGCATGGTCTGGGCCGGCGCCAGGCCCAGCTTGCGCGAAGCCTCCTGCTGCAGGGTCGAGGTGGTGAAGGGCGGGTAGGGGTGGCGCTTGGCGGGCTTGGCCTCGATGTTCGCCACCGAGAAGGTCGCGAGCTCCAGGTCCTTCTTGAAGGCCTCGGCGTCCTTGCCGTTGCCGATGTCGAGGCGCTGGATCTTCTTGCCGTCGGCGCCGACGAGGCGCGCATCGAACACGCCGCCGTCCTTGGTGGCGAGGGTGGCAATCAGGGACCAGTATTCGCGGGGCTTGAAGGTCTCGATCTCGAGCTCGCGGTCGCAGACGAGGCGGAGCGCCACGGACTGCACGCGGCCGGCCGAGCGGGCGCCCGGCAGCTTGCGCCAGAGGACGGGAGAAAGGGTGAAGCCTACGAGATAGTCGAGGGCGCGGCGGGCGAGATAGGCATCGACCAGCGCCTGGTCGATCTGGCGCGGGTTGCGCAGGGCCGTCTGCACCGCGTCCTTGGTGATGGCGTTGAAGGTCACGCGCTCGACCGGCAGGTCCTTCAGGGCACGCTTCTCGCGCAGCGCCTCCAGGACGTGCCAGGAGATCGCCTCGCCCTCGCGGTCCGGGTCGGTGGCGAGGATGAGCTTCTCGGCTCCCTTGACCGCCCTGGCGATGTCGGAAACCCGCTTCGAGCCCCGGTCCTCGAGCGTCCAGATCATGCGGAAATCGGCATCCGGGTCGACCGAGCCGTCCTTGGCGGGCAGGTCGCGGATATGCCCGAAGGAGGCCAGGACCTCGTAATCCTTGCCGAGATATTTGTTGATCGTCTTGGCCTTCGCAGGCGACTCGACGACGAGGACTTTCATGAACGACTTCCTAAAAGCGGGAGCAGGCGGACGCCCTGTCGCCAGGGCAGACACGACGGTCAGCCCCTGACCGTCGCAGGGCGGGATAAGTGGGTGATGATTGCAGACAAGTCAAATCGGACTTGTACGTATGTTCCCTATATGGCCTCGAACGCCCGCTCCAGCAAGGGATTCACCGCCGCCCCGAGGTCGTTGGCGCCGATCATTCGGGCCGGGGTGGCGAGCCGGGTGAGGGCGTAGGCCTCTGCGATCGGAGCTGGCGCGGACCGGGCCAGGGCCGCTGCTGCTGCCAGGACAAAAAGCCGTTCGGCCACGAATCTGGCCCGCGCCTCCGCATCGGAGGATTGCAGGGTCATGACGATGTCGCGGGCGGCGTCGGAGGCGCCCGGCAGGCCGGCCACATCCGCCATCAGGCGCTCCAGGACGGAGGCGGCGACCTCCGGCTCCCGGGTCTCGGCGCGCAGGATGTCGAGGGCGATCACGTTGCCCGAGCCTTCCCAGATCGCGTTGACCGGGGCCTCCCGGTAGAGCCGGGGCAGGGCGCTCTCCTCCACATAGCCGTTGCCGCCGAGGCACTCCATGGCCTCGTAGAGGAGGCGCGGGGCGGCCTTGCAGATGCCGAACTTGGCCGCCGGGGTGACGAGCCGGGAATGGGCGGCCTCGTGCTGGTCCGTGGGCGCGAGATCGAAGCTGCGGGCCGTCCGCATGGCGAGGACCGTCATGGCCTCGCTCTCCAGGGCGAGGTCGGCCAGCACCATGCGCATGGCCGGCTGGTCGATCAGCTTCTTCTGGAAGGCGCTGCGGTGCCGGGCATGGTGCATGGCGAGCGCCAGCCCCATCCGCACCAAGCCGGCGGAGGCGACGGCGCAGTCGAGGCGGGTCAGCTGCACCATCTCGATGATGGTGCGCACCCCGCGGCCCTCCTCGCCGAGCCTCCAGGCGAAGGCGTCCTCGAACTCGACCTCGGAGGAGGCGTTCGAGCGGTTTCCGAGCTTGTCCTTCAGCCGTTGCAGCCGAAGGGCGTTGAGCGTCCCCTCGGGCCGGAAGCGGGGGACGAGGAAGCAGGTCAGCCCGCCGGGCGCCTGGGCCAGCACCAGGAAGGCGTCGCACATCGGCGCCGACATGAACCATTTATGGCCGGTGAGCGCATATTCGTCCCCGGCCTTGGGCGTGGCACGGGTCGTATTGGCCCGGACGTCGCTGCCGCCCTGCTTCTCGGTCATGCCCATGCCGAGGGTGACGGACTTCTTCTCCCAGAACGGAATGAAGCGGGAATCGTAATCCCGCGAGCGGATCCTCGGCAGCCACTCGGCGAGCCGGGTCGGGGAGGCGGCGAGCGCCGCCGCCGAGGCATGGGTCATGGTGATGGGGCAGACATGGCCGCTCTCGACGCCCGCCGCCGTGTAGAGTCGCGCCGCCCGCGCCAGATGGGCATGGGAGGCTCTCGGCTCGTCCCAGGTCGAGGCGTGGAGGCCATCCTCCATGCTGGCCCTCATGAGCAGGTGATAGGCCGGGTGAAACTCGACCGCATCGATCCGGTAGCCCCTGGCATCGTGGGTGCGCAGCTTCGGCGGGTTCTCGTTGGCGAGGCGGCCGATATCGAGCCGCTCCGCCGAACCCCAGGCGCCCCCGAAGGCGACGAGCCCCTCCGCATCCGGATCGGCCCCATGGGCCTCGAGCGCGTCGAGCAGCGGGCGGTTGGTCGCGAGCAGGTTCACGTCCCCGAAGGGCGGTGCCTGGTTGAAGATCTCGTGCGTGTCATGGCTCGACGGCATGGCGTGATCCTCGGCGATACACAGATCACAATTGTAGCGTGTTTTCCCATCTCCAACAGGATTCCCTCCCCCTTGCGGGGAGGGGCAGGGGTGGCGCAGCTGGGTGTGTGTTCAAACCAGGATGGCGCTTCTCCCTCTCCCGCCCGGGATAGGGGATGCGCTGTAGGTGCCTCGCGTCGTCCTGATGAAGGTCACCGCCCCGACTTTCCGACCCCCACCCTCGATCCCTCCCCGCAAGGGGGAGGGAAGAAAGTGGCTGAGAAACTCGGCTTGCCGCCGTTTCCCGGAGCGCCTATAGCCATCGCTTTAAGATGAGTGACGCCCCCCGATCCGTTTTTCCCCACCGGCACCTCCTCGGCATCGAGGGGCTGTCTCCCTTGGACATTCAGGCTCTTCTCGATCTGGCCGAGAGCCAGGTCGAGGTGAGCCGCCAGATCGAGAAGAGCAAGTCGAGCCTCCGCGGCCGGACCCAGATCAACCTCTTCTTCGAAGCCTCCACCCGCACGCAATCCTCCTTCGAGATCGCCGGCAAGCGCCTCGGCGCCGACGTGATGAACATGCAGGTCGGCTCGTCGTCCGTGAAAAAGGGCGAGACCCTGATCGACACGGCCGTGACGCTGAACGCCATGCGGCCCGACATCATCGTCGTGCGCCATCACGCGGCCGGCGCGGTGCATCTTCTCGCCCAGAAGGTCGATTGCGCCGTGGTCAATGCGGGCGACGGCGCGCATGAGCATCCGACCCAGGCGCTGCTCGACGCGCTCACCATCCGCCGCAACAAGGGACGGATCGCCGGTCTCACGGTGGCGATCTGCGGCGACATCCTGCATTCCCGCGTGGCGCGCTCCAACATGATCCTGCTCGCCGCCATGGGCGCGCGGGTGCGACTCGTGGCGCCCTCGACGCTCCTGCCGCCGGGCATCGAGCGCCTCGGCTTCGAGACCTTCACCAGCATGGAGAAGGGCCTGAAGGATGCGGACATCGTGATGATGCTTCGCCTCCAGCGTGAGCGCATGAACGGCTCCTTCGTGCCCTCGGTGAAGGAGTATTTCCGCTTCTACGGGCTCGATCAGGAGAAGCTCGCCTTCGCCAGGCCGGACGCGCTCGTGATGCATCCTGGCCCCATGAACCGCGGCGTCGAGATTTCCTCCGACGTGGCGGATGGCGCGCAATCGCTGATCCGCGAACAGGTCGAGATGGGCGTCGCCGTGCGCATGGCGGTGCTCGAGGCTCTCGCGAGCCATCTGCCGAACCGGTGACGCACTAAGCCCTCTCCCCGGAGCGGGAGAGGGTGGCCCGAAGGGCCGGGAGAGGGGCCGTGGATCAGATACGAAAGAACAAGGTGTCGCCAAACCTCCGCTCCTTCGCCAAGGAGCAGCGGTCGATTCCGACCAGGGCCGAAGACCTGTTCTGGCAGCAGGTGCGGGCCGGGAGGTTCCATGGCTACAAGTTTAAGCGTCAGGTGCCGATTGCGCCTTACATCGTCGACTTTCTTTGCGCTGAAGCGAAGGTCATCGTGGAACTCGACGGGGTTCCTCATGATTCGCCCGAGCAGCGCGCCCATGACGAGAGACGCGATGCGTTCCTGAGAAGTCAGGGGTTTCGTATCCTCCGCTTTTCCAGTGACCTCATGCTCGGCAACGGCAATCTGGTTCTTGACACCGTTCTTCAAGCAATCGAAGCCCAACTCGGCCCCTCTCCCGACCTGCTTCGCAGGCCACCCTCTCCCGCGGAGGGGAGAGGGAAACAAGGTGCTCTATGACGTCTGATCGTCCCATCCTCTTCAAGAACGCCCGCCTCATCGATCCCGCCAGTGACCGCGAGGAGCGCGGCGGCGTGCTGGTGCGCGACGGCGTGATCCAGGCTGTTGGCCCGCAAGTGACGGAGGTCGCCGACGCGGAGGTAATCGATTGCGACGGCCAGGTTCTGGCGCCCGGCCTCGTCGACATGCGCGCCTTCATCGGCGAGCCGGGAGGGCCCTATCGCGAGACGCTCAAGAGCGCCGGCGAGGCGGCGGCGGCGGGAGGCGTCACCACCGTCGTGTCGATGCCCGATACGAGCCCGGCCCTCGACGACCCGGCCGTCATCGACTTCATCGTCCGCCGCGCCCGCGACACCTCGATCGTCAACATCTGCCCGGCCGCGGCCCTGACCAAGGGATTGCAGGGCCAGGAGATGGCGGAGATCGGCCGCCTCAAGGAGGCCGGCGCCATCGCGTTCACCGACGGCGCGCGCTCGGTCACGAACGCCCAGGTCATGCGCCGCGCGCTGACCTATGCTGGCGATTTCGATGCGCTGATCATCCACCATGTGGAAGACCCCGACCTCGTCGGCCAGGGGGTGATGAACGAGGGCGAGTTCGCCTCCCGGCTCGGCCTGCCCGGCATCCCGCGTGAGGCCGAGACGGTGATGCTGGAGCGCGACGTCCGCCTCGTGCGACTCACGGGCGGGCGCTACCACGCGGCGATGATTTCCTGCGCCGATTCGGCGGAGATCGTGCAGGCGGCGAAGGCGAGGGGCCTGCCGGTCACCTGCGGCGTCTCCATCAACCACCTGGCGCTCAACGAGAACGACATCGGCGACTACCGCACGTTCATGAAGCTCTCTCCGCCCCTGCGCCACGAGGACGACCGCCAGGCGATGATCGAGGCCCTGGCCGACGGCACCATCGACGTGATCGTGTCGGACCACAATCCACAGGATGTGGAGAACAAGCGGCTGCCCTTCGCCGAGGCGGCCAATGGGGCGCTGGGGCTCGAAACGCTGCTCTCGGCCGCGCTCCGGCTCGTTCATTCCGGGCGCATCTCGCTGCCGAAGCTCCTGCGGGCCATGTCCACGAAACCGGCGGAAATCCTCGGCCTTCCGGGCGGGCGGCTGACGGTCGGCGCTCCGGCCGATCTCATCGTCTTCGACCCGGACGCTCCTTACGTGCTCGACAAGCGCCAGCTCAGGTCGCTGTCAAAGAACTCGCCGTTCGACGAGGCGCGCCTGGAGGGGCAGGTGATGGTCACGATGGTTGCGGGCAAGCTGGTCTTTCAGCGCGATACGATGTAACGAGAAGCGAATGTCTGACGAAGCCAACCTTCTGCATCTTCTGGCCGTCCTGGCCTTCGGCTACCTGCTGGGCACGATCCCGTTCGGCCTGATCCTCACCCGCATGGCGGGCCTGGGCGATGTCAGGAAGATCGGCTCCGGCAATATCGGCGCCACGAACGTTCTGCGCACGGGCCGGAAGGGCCTTGCCGCCGCCACCCTGGTCGGCGATGCCCTCAAGGGGACGGCCGCCGTGCTGATCGCCGCCCAGTGGGGGCCGCAATTCGCGACGGTCGCCGCGCTCGGAGCCTTCCTGGGCCATCTCTTTCCCGTGTGGCTCAGGTTCAAGGGCGGCAAGGGGGTCGCCACCTTCATCGGCGTCCTGATCGGCCTCAAGCCGCTGGCGGCCGTGATCTTCGCCCTGATCTGGCTCGGGGTGGCCTTCGCCAGCCGCTATTCCTCGCTCTCGGCGCTCATCGCCAGCGCGGCCACGCCCGTCGTCCTGTGGCTCCTAGGCGAGCCCGGCATGGCCGGAATGACGGTCATTCTCGTGGCGCTCCTGTGGTGGAAGCACAGCCAGAACATCAGCCGCCTTCTCGACGGGACCGAGGGCAAGATCGGACAGAAGGGATGATCCATGATCCTGACGGATGAGCAGCGTCTCGACTGGCTTCGCCTCATCCGTTCGGAGAATGTGGGTCCACGCACCTTCCGGGCCCTGGTCAACCAGTTCGGCGGAGCCGCCGCCGCGCTGGAGGCCCTGCCGGACCTCGCCCGTCGCGGCGGGCGCCTGATGCTGAAGGTCTGCAGCCGGGCGGAGGCCGAGAAAGAGATGGCCGCCGCCGCGCGCCTCGGCGTCCGCTTCATCGCCATGGGCGAGCCGGATTATCCGAAGACCCTCCAGGCCATCGACACCGCACCGCCCCTGATCGCCGTCCGCGGTTCGGCCGAGGTGCTCGCCAGGCCGACCGTCGCCATCGTCGGGTCGCGCAATGCCTCCGCGTCCGGCCTCACCTTCGCCGAGCGCCTGTCCCGGCAGCTCGGCGAGGCGGGGTACGTGGTCGTGTCCGGGCTGGCGCGCGGCATCGACACGAAGGCGCACAAGGCGACCCTGGAGACCGGGACGGTTGCAGTGCTGGCGGGCGGGCATGACCGGATCTATCCGGCCCAGAACGAGCCGCTGCTGCTGGCCATCGTGGAGCAGGGCGGGGCGGTGGTCTCCGAGATGCCCATGGGCTGGGAGCCGCGGGGACGGGACTTTCCGCGCCGGAACAGGATCGTGTCGGGCCTGTCCTATGGGGTGGTGGTCGTCGAAGCGGCGCGCCGCTCCGGCTCGCTCATCACCGCGCGCTTTGCCCTCGAGCAGGGGCGGGATGTCAAATCTCACAAAACTTGGCACAGTCTCGTATTTCGTGTCATTGACCGATCAGTCAATCTCACGAAGTGTCACTCGCCTCCAAGTGCGCCGCCGGCGCGGATTTTGCAGAGATCGTTCGACCACCAACACCGGCCTCTTCGGCCGGTGTTTCTCTTTGATGGTCGTGCAAAATCCCGACCCCACGGAGTTTCATCCTGAATCGTTGAGAGTGGGTTAATCGTTGCTGGCTCGGCGATGGGAGCTCGGCTTGGATATTCCGACGAGCTTTTCCTGCCATGGACACGGGTGCCATAACTGGAGGGTCTCAACTGCAGCCACATGCGATAAGAGCAGGGGGCAATTCCAGTCCAGGAGCTGAAAGCATGTCTAGCCAACAGATCGCATGCCGCCTCATGGCAGCCCCGGACCTCGGCGGCGTCGCCGCGATGTACCAGGAGCTCCAGGCCTATCACGGCTATGCCCAGGACAGCCTGGACAGCCTGAGCGAGCAACTGAGAGGCATGGACCAGAGCTTCGAGGTCGTCGGGGCCGAGCAGGAAGGAAGGCTTCTCGGTTTCGCGCTGTTCTCAGTGTATCCAGGACCGGGCCTTCACTCCGGCATGTTCTTGAAAGAGCTGTTCGTGACGGCCGAGGCCAGGGGCCTCGGCGTTGGAAAGCGTCTCATGGGATCCTTGGCCGCGATTGCCCAGGAGCGGGGATATCAGCGGATCGACCTCACGACTCAAAATAACAATGCGCCGGCCCGCGCCTTTTATGAACGCCTCGGCGGGAGGCAGGATCAGGCACGGGTGTTCTACCGCTTCGATGCTCAGACCATTGAGGCCATAGCCGGGGACGTGCTCGACGAAGACGGGTGATTGGCCTCAGAGCGGGAATCTCTCTGCCCTATGGAAAGGTTAAAGGAGAGGTCACGGGATCGAAAATCCCTTGAAAGACCTGACCCCACCGGCAAATGGGCGTTCTTGCATGCGCTAAGACGAACGCGCGAGCGCTTGTGGCCGGGTTCATGCACAAGTCGTCGTGGAGACTGCCCATGCCGCAAAACCCACTCGCGCCGGCACATTACGGGACACCAGAGAAATATCGCGAGTTCATCGACGAGACGCTCGAACTGGCCTCGGTACAGATCGGGCTTGCCCAGACATATTGCGGAATTGGTGACGACGCTGGACTGGACTATTCGCTCCGTAAGCTGATCGCGTGCGTCCGCGCCGCACATGAGTCTTTCAAAGATCTGAAGCAGATGAAGGCGGATCGGGCCATGCACCGCGAGAGCGCTGCCCAGCTCGCTGCTGAATAGTGGGCCGCGATCGCAGACCAAGAGACAGAGGGAGGTGTTTGATGCGTTCAGATGAAGCGGCTGGTACCAGGCCGGTCCGGCCGCGCGCAGTGCCGTCAGACGCATTTTTCTCGCTGATGAGCAGCCCCCCAGCGCGCCCGGATCCGAAAGGCGGCTGGTTCTCGAGCCGTAAGTTCGGCGATGTCAGCTACGACTCGTACCTTGAACTCGACTTCATACGGTTCTGCGAAACGGAACCCCGGATCACGTTCTTGCGGCACCGGCCCTGCACTCTGTTTTTCGTTGACGAGCGAGGCGCGACGCGCCCGCATGTCCCGACATTTGCAACGATCAGGGCAGGTGCGGGTACGTTCATCGAGACGATGTACACCCGCGATGTGGCAAGATTCGCGAGCCGGAGGAAAGCGTTGGCGCGGGAGCTTGCGTCACACGGCATCTTCTACGACGTCATGACTGAGCATGACATCCGCTTCGAGCCGCGGCTGAGCAATGTGCGCGAGCTGTTGCGCGGGCTCGGAACAGAACCGGCCCCGGCTTTCGCCAACGCCGTCGTTGCACTTCTGACCGCACTGCCGGACGGCGTCGCCCTGGGCAACATTCCTGATATCCTCGGCGTGGCGCGAGACGCGCAGTATGCCTTGTACAAAATGATTTTAGAGGGGACGATCCGTCTAGCAGATCCTGACGCGCCGCTCACGCCCCAAAGCAAGCTCGTTACAAGCCATCCGCCGTAGCAATCATTTCGCGGCTGCAGGTGCGCTTGGCCTGGGAGATAGCCCGCGCTCTTTCAACTGCGGGCGAGAGCTCGACGAAGCGTGCGTGGCTTGACCCCGCATTCCTCAGCCACCGCTTCAAGCTCCGCGCCTTCGGCCAGCGCCTTTCCCGCAGCTATGAGCTTTTCAACGGTCAGTATCTTTGGACGTCCGGGGTGCCGGCCGCGCATGCGTGCAGCCTGTTGCCCTGCCAACGTTCGCTCTCGGATGAGCGAACGTTCGAACTGCGCGAACGCGCCAAGCAAGTGGAAAAACAGGATCCCGCCCGCGCTCTTGGTGTCGATCGCTTCCTGAACAGATCGGAACTCAACGCCTTGGTCGCCGAGGTTCGTGATCATCTCGATGAGATGGGAGAGGGACCGCCCGAGACGGTCGAGTTTCCAGACTACGAGCGTATCGCCGCGGTTTAACCCGGTGAGCGCTTGGGTCAGCCCGGGTCGCCGACGACGCGAGCCAGAAACACCCTGATCGGTAAAGATCGTCTCACAACCTGCAGCTTTGAGCGCATCAATCTGCAAATCCGCCTTTTGGTCGTCGGTCGACACCCGCGCATAGCCTACTAACATCTGATTTCGTCCCGCTTTTTTCCGATTTCGTTCTTCAATCGTTGCCGTTGACTCAAATTGAATGTTTTACGCCCCCGCTTGAATGCTTGCTTGCCGCTCCGAAAAGTCCTTTCAATTCAACCTGTAGTGCACGTTCGACTCGTTTCGTTAGAACATTACTCAAAATGTTCGTTTTATGGTCATCTCAGATAAACCGGCGGCGCATAGAGACTATGCTCGCTGAATGCAGATATATGTCAAGTAATTACTTGGCGTGATTCACCTGAGCACGCGCTAATACGTTGCAAAATCTTACAATAAATTAGAATGCTCATCGGTATAAGAGGGCGCGAATACGGTATTCGCGTCAACGAATACCGATGAAAGCTGCTGCGTCTCCTTTTTGACGACGCAAGCACAAAGCGGCTGCCGCGCCCAACGCGGCCGCGGAAGCATCGACGGGCCACCAACGCAAGAAAGGACAACGCTTATGAAAACATCGATCACGCTCGCCAGCCTCGTCGGCCTCGCACTCAGCGTCGCGACGCCGGCGCTCGCAGAATGCCGGGTGCCGACGATCCCCACGGCCGACAACCAGACGGTCCAGGGACAAATGACGACGACGTCGAATGCCTGGTGCTCGATCGGCATGGGCACCGGCGCGGCTGGCATCTCCGACCCCGCGGTCCTTAAGAAGCCGAAAAACGGAGAGGTCGTGCTTAAAGGGTTCCGCGTCTATTACCGCTCGAAGAAAGGTTTCACCGGCACCGATAGCTTTACATACACGAGAACGCAGATGGACCGCTACGGCAACAGTGCAAAGCGTACGGTCGAGATGATTGTCACGGTCGTTCCGTAATGAAGGGGTTCCCAATCCTCGCGCTCGCCGGCATTCTCGTCGCCGGAGCAACAGCTCCGGCGTTCGCAGAAGATCCTGGTGCCGCAGGGGCCCTTCACTCAAGTGCAGCAGAGATGTCCGGTATCCTGCAGCGTCTCCAGGTCACGCTGGATGAACGGCCCATCCGTTCCGAGAGCACTCTGTGTCGCAGCTTCTCTCAGAAAGGCTACGAGACGGTGGAGCAGTGCAGGGCGGACGCCGAGAAGTACATCTCGCAGGTCTTAGCCAGCTACGCTCTTGGGTACCAGGACGCCGCCAAGAGGGAAGCCGTTAGGGTGGCAAATGCGCCGCGGGCAGACATCACGGATCTCTGGCCTTTCGTCCTGAGGGAAGAGGAACTGACCCAGATCGCTGGCCCGGATCACAAAAGCCTGTTTTTAGCCCCGTCCGTCCGTCAGCGGTTCAAGGAGATGCATGATCGCGCGGTTGCTCCCTACCTTACGTCCGTCGTTGAGAGAGTACGGGCTCGGATCGTGCAGGAATACGACGATGCAGGCCTGTCCAACGAGGCTCTCGGTGCCGCAAACGACAATTGCGCTCCTTTCACCTTGCAGGTTTGCTTCGGCAATTGTGTGAAGCGCCCCCTCGATGATCTCCCCTCACCGGCGTGGGCCGAGCTAAAACGGACCTGCGAGGCGAAGAAGCGCGAGATACCGGGTCAGCGGTGCAGGGCAGCGTTGAAGGCTGCCGATCCTGATGAAGCCCTCAGCGGTGAGCTCCTTGCGTTGCGTGGCAGGCAGGGACTGGGGGCCTTTCATTTCGGCAAACTCGTATGCAGCGCCGGGATGGAGGGCGTCCAGGTGCGCTTGCGCCAGAAAGGCTGGATCTGGAAAACCCGCTGGCTCGAGTTCGGGCCCATAGGCGAGGAGGAGACTATCGCGCAGGCGAAGCTCACCTCGGTCGAGGACGCCAACGGACGCACGGTAGAACTGATCGAGGCGCTCGACCGGTCCGCCGCCCCGTTCGATGGCCCTGAGGCATTTGTGAGATGCCTCGGCGTCAACTCCACCAACGAAGAGCTGCTCGCAATGAAGGATGCGGCGCTGGGGGGCATCTTGGCAGGCCTTGGCGCAGAAGGCGCGGGAGGCAGCATTTTCGATGCATTCGCGCGAGCCGCGAAGATCGACAAGTGCAGGTCTGACATCAAGAAATTTGTGGGGAAGCGGTAGCCCTGTCCCGTCCAAATCAGCTCTGGAGATCATCTTTGAAGAAGATCGTCATAATCATATCTGCTCTCGCGGTTTCCGTCTGCGCGGCTCTTGTCGCCCAAGCTCAGTCGCCCAATGACGAGATGCATGCGCTCGCGGTCAACAAACCGGGTGCGGATCGCTTTCCGGTCGTCGAATTCTGGAAGGACAGGATCGCAGCGATGAATGCTGCCTATGTACGCAACTCTGCGGAGCTCAGCTTCATGCGGAAGCTCGCTCCAGACGAGAATGGCCCGTGGACCATTCTGTGGAAAGAGTTCAAGGACGGCGACAACGTCGTCATCGCCAGCATCGTCCTGGATAACACCTCCGAGGACGGCTGCGCGGCCTCGGCAAACTCCTCTGCCAGCGCCGTTTCGTGGGCGGAGGATTGCCCAGCAAAGATCGTGACGATCCTGCCGACGGGTGAGAAAAAGGCGCAGGACACCCGCGCCTGCTATCAATGGTTCCCGCTCGGCAGTCGCGGCGACCTTGCCGAGCCGGACGAGCGCACGTATGCCACCTATGATCCATCCGAGAGAACGGTATCGTTTCGGGTAACGGCCAAGGGAAAGTTTGTGCGATCCTGCACGAAGAACGTCAAGGTTCGGTGACACCTGCTCGCACGTGTCTGACTTCCCGAGCATTCCATTGACGATGAGATTGCCTCTTGATGGGATTTACGGGATCGCCATTCGGTCCAGAACTCGGACATGAGGAGGACTATCCCTCCCATGTCAGCATGGCTATGACGAAAGCATCGGCGAAGATCCGCTTCTGGGGGAACCGGCCACGTCTGAAGATGGTGCGCCGCCCCAGCATCCAACGGTCAATGCATTTTGCTGAAAGGGACCTTTTTATGAGGGTGGTTCGAGGGACGTTGAGGGCGCTGCCGCTTGCGCTTGCCGCGGGGCTGCTTGCCGCGCCCGTGAACGCGCAGAGCCTCGTCGGGGTGGCTGAGGTAGTCGACGGCGACACCTTGGCGATCAGGGGCGAGAGAACACGGATCCGGCTGTACGGCGTCGATGCTCCAGAGGGACGGCAGACCTGTGACGATGCACAGGGTAGGCGATATCTGTGCGGATCGCGGGCGGCGGATGCGCTCGCGAGCCTGATCGGACGCAATGGCCGGGTTTCCTGCCGGGAGGAGGACCGCGATCGCTATGGCCGGTCCGTCGCGGTCTGTGAGGCTGGTGGGCGAGAGATCAACGGCGAACTGGTCCGCCAAGGATGGGCGGTCGAGTACGGCCAATACTCCGATGGCCGCTATGCCGATGGGGAAGCGGAGGCGAGGAACGCCAAGCGGGGTTTGTGGGCCGGAACTTTTGTGAAGCCGTGGGCATGGCGCAGAGGAGAGCGGTTGGCCTCGGAAACGGGCGGAGCACCGCGTCCAGGCTCGCGGACCTGCGCCATCAAGGGCAATGTCTCAGGCTCGGGCCGGATCTATCATCTGCCCGGCAGCCGCCACTATGAGAACACTCGGATCGACGAGGCGCGGGGCAAACGGTGGTTCTGCTCGGAAGAGGAGGCTAAGGCGGCAGGTTGGCGATCTCCTAGGGGCTGACATCCAGAAGGTCCAAGCGGACTCGCTGATACTTCCTAAGTAGCACTTTGATGAATGAGAGGCCTCCTATAAGTTGCAAAATAATCAGCGGCGAAGCTGTATCTGCAATATGAGGGGCACATCATGAAGAAGCTGGGTCTGGCACTGGCCATCATCACCTGCGGCGCAATGTCTTTCGCGTCGTACGCGGAAGCACGCAACACCCCTTGCTCGGGCAAGAAAGGCGGCGTCGTTGCATGCCGTAGCGGCAAGTTCGTCTGCAAAGACGGGTCGATCAGCGCGTCGAAGAAGATCTGCTCGCGTTAGGACATCCGATGAAGTTTGGTATCCGAACGCCAAGCCTGAAACGCAGTCTATCGGCTCGCGCGTCGATGAAGCGAGTCGTGCGCCATAGCCTCGGAGTGAAAGCTCCGAGAGGGTATGGGTGGCTCACCGATCCGAAGAAGGCGGCTTACAATCGCGTGTACAGCCGAACGACGGTAAGCTTCTGGAGCCTCTTGGCACGGCTGTTCCGATAGCTCCGGCTCCACGCCGTGCTATTTGAACGGGTTAGGAACCGCCCCTGGCGGGGCCGGGTGCGTCAGCCTCGAAGTGGCTTCTCGCGATTCACAGCCAATCACGCACCTGCGGTTGCAGGCCGACAACCATAAGCTATAGGTTTCCCGGCGCTATCGTCGGGAAAGCCGCCATGGAAATCATCGTCGCCATTTTTCTTGTTATCGTGGCCATCGGCCTGATCAAAAGTTACCTGCGGAAGAAGCGACGCGAGGCCCTCATGGTGAAGTATGGCGACGCGAGCATTGTCGAGGCCATCATGAACCGGCAGATTTGGCAGGGCATGTCGGACGAGCAGCTCATCGATTCCTGGGGCGCGCCAGTCGCGAAAGACCACAAGGTCTACAAGACGAAGCTTTCCGAGACATACAAATACAACCAAACGGGACGGAACCGCTTCGGCAGCCGGGTCAAGGTCGAGAACGGCCTCGTGGTCGGTTGGGAGCAGCGGTGACGCTGGCCTGAGCCGCAGCCGCAGGATCAGCTGACCGCAGCATTGTCGGCCACGGCCTGCAGATAGGCGCGATAGGCGGCCTCGACCGGACCTCTCATGTGCTGCCGCACGCCTTGGATCTGCGCGTGCACCTGCTTGAGCTCGGCGACGCCGCCGCGTAACTGGCGCTCGAGGTTGGTCTTCTCCGTCAGGACCTCCTGCTCGACCTTGGCGATGTCGCGCGGATCGATGGCGCGCGACGGATCGAAGATGAAGCGTCGCTCCAAGCCGGCGCGCCAGTTCAGCAGGGCAGACTGGAGCTTGGGGCCGAAGCCCGGAATGCCCCGGAGCTTATGCCGCTCGATGTCGGCGGCCGTCTCGATCCCGTAGGATTCGAGGGTTTGCTTGCGCCCGCTGCCGACGCCCTCGATCTTCGCTTTTTCGATCTGGAAACTGTCGAGGAAGCGCTCGAGCTGGAGACGGTGCTGGTTCCTCCTGAGTTCCTCGAGCTTGCGGAGACGCACGTTCGGAATGTTGTTCCAGGACTGGCGCAGCCCCAGGAGCCAGCCTTTCTTGACGTCAAAGGCTAGCGATCCCGCCTTTTCGAGCCACTCGGCCTCGGCCTGCTTCCACCGCTTCGTCGCCGCTTCCAGGTTCGCCTTGTAGCCCTGGACCTCCGTGGACTTGTCCAGCGCCTTCAGGATGCCGAAGAACGCGATGACGCCGAGCGCGAAGAGCATGACCGGGTAGGGCGCGCGCGTTCCCCCGAAGATCGAGGCGGCGATCAGAAGGCCGCCGACCGCCGTTGCGGAGATGTTGCGGAAGCTGTTGGCTTGCCCGACCGACCGGGCCTGGGCGCTGGCCGTCACTTGCGGCGCTGCGAGCGTCGGGACGGGGCCGGGATGCGCCATCGCCTCGACGTGCCGCCACAGCTCGTTGATGTCGAAGAGCGATCCGGCCGCGGTCTGGACGACCATGGGGAACAGCGGCACGCCCGTCGCGCCTTCCATGGGGCACCAGGGACAGGACGAGCCGGAATGATGCCAGTGCGACGGGTTCGCCGCGCATTGCTTCAGGTTCTTTTCCAGCCGGTCCAGCGCGGCCGCCCACTCGCGCGCCGGCGGGCGGCCTTGCTGCACCGCCTCCCGCGCGAAGGCGCGCTCGAACAGCGCCTCGAGCTCGGATCCGACGATCGAGAGGGGCGGGGTTCCTGGCGGGCGCTCCATCTGGAACAAGGCGCGCTTCGCCCCGTACGGGAACCGGAACTCCTCGATCGCCTTCGGGATCGGCATGTCGCCTGCGCCGAGATAGCGTCCGGCAAACGGGTGCCGTCCCATGAAGAGCATGAGGAAGGTCATGACGGCGAGTCCGAAATTGTCGTGGCTCTCCGTCCGGACCACCCCTTTGAACGGCTTGCCCTGCAGCTCCGGCGGCGTGAACGTCTCGACGCCGACCTCGCACAGGAAGCGGCGGGATCCGGACATGACCTGGAAGCTGTCACAGTCGATCAGACGCACCGTGGCGTCCTGCCCGACCAGTACGCCGCCGTGGTTCACGTCGCCGATGACGCAGCCCGCCGCATGGACGGCCCCAAAGGCGCGGGCCGTGTTGGCCGAGGCGCGGATCAAGAAGCGCCAGTCGGCGCGCTGGAACTCGGCGCGGCGGCTCTTCGGGCTGTAGAGGTTGTGGATGTCCTTGCGCCCTGCGACCTTCGGCATGAGGAGGCCGATCGGCGCGTTGTTGCCCTTCGCGAGCAGGAGGCCGGCGGGCCAAGCGGTGAGGCTGGCGATCTGGTCATTGCGTAGCGCCGCCATGATCCGGATCTTGTCGGCCCGGTCCGGTGAGAGGGGCTGATGGTAGATCTTGGCGACAGCGCCGGCAACGGAGGCGACCTCGAAGACGGCTCCTTCGCCGCCTTGGCCCAGAACCGGTCCGAGCTGGATCCGCTGGCCCTTCTCGTCCGTCACCTCCGGCAGGCGCTTGGTCACGGTGCGTCCCCGAGAGGTGCGGCGGGACGCGGAGCCCGCGTCGCCAGCACCAAGGTCTTGTCATCGTCGGTGCGCTCGCAGATCGCCGCCGAGGAGAGATAGCGCTCCAGACCCTTCGACAGCTCCTCGTCGAGTCCGTCAGTCTTGGCGCGCCGGACCGGTGGCATCATCGCGTTGAAGAAGGCCTCGTGGACCGTCTTCGTTGCGTTGTGGAGCACGAGGTTCTCGATGCCGTCCGAGAACAGGGCGACCTCGTCGACGCGGCGAGGCGCAAGCTCGAACTCCAGCCGCTCCGCCGCGTTGGCCGACACGACGAAATTGGTGGTGTTGGCGAACTCGCCGTGCTGCGGCCAGAAGACGTAGGACCAGCCGTCCTCCTCGCCGTGCGACACGACGATCGCGCCGTCGCCGATCTGGATGAAGGCGGCGGCGTCAGGACCGATGATCGCGGCCAGCAACGTGCAGGCGTAGTCGCGCACGGCATGGCCGCTGGCCTCCGCCGTGGCGACGAGCTGCTCGGCGATCTCGTCGAGCCATCCGACGGCCGTGTCGCGGTCGAGCTCGGAGAGCTGACCTCCATTCTCCAGGTATAGCGAGACAAGCTCGATGAAAGTGGCGGCGGCCTGCCACGACCCTACGTCGGAGTGGGCCGCGCTGCCCGCGCCGTCGCACACGACGGCGACGAGCACCGGCCCGTCAGGGGTGTCGATGATCTGATGGGCGGCGCTGTCCTGGCACGGCGCTCCGGTCCCGAGGTGGGACGTTCCGACGGCGGAAGCCAGGGCGAGCCGCCAAGGGCCCGCATCCATGGCTTAGACTTCGGCCCAGCCGGTCGGGGCGGCGAGGGGGACGGCCTGCCCGACCTGCGAGCGCGACACGCCGCTCAGCGACGACGAGAGCCAGGCGAACAGCTCGCGGAACTTCAGGCCGTCGAGTTTCAAGGGCGTACGGGTCGAAATCTGGCCGAGGACGTCCATGTTGGCTCCCTGCACGCCGACGGCGAAGAACGAGAACGCCTTCGACGCTTCGCCTTCCTTCACCAGCTGCGCGGCGCGGTGCCAAGCATCCGTGGGGCCGCCGTCTGTGATCAGGAAGACCCAGGGGCGGTAGTACGAGATGCCGTTGGCGCGGTAAGCTTCCTTGCGCTGGCGCAGCATCTCGAGACCCTGCTCGATCGCGGCCCCCATCGGGGTGTCGCCGGTCGTGGGAAGATGGGGAGGGTGGAACAAATCGGGCGTCTGGAAGTCCGACAGCACGTTGACGGGGCCGAAGGTCACGACCGCCAATTCCACCCGTTTCATTGCCAATGTGTCGGCCGCGAGTTCGTCTTTGAATGTGACCAGCCCCCGGTTCAGCTCGCTGATCGGCTGGCCATCCATGGAATGGGACGTGTCGAGCAATAGCAGGCAGGGGCAGCGCGGCTCCGGGTTGTCGGCGAACTCCGCCGCGCCGAATGGGATCTGATCGAATTCCGACACTGCTCTTGCCCCTGGCTTCTATTTAGTGGATCCGCTGACAGTAGATCCTTCGCGGGCTAGTTGCAATTTGCTGTGATCCCATCTTAATGAGCTTCCACAGCTTCTAATTATCGCCCCGCAGAGGGGTGAGGCCAATCCTCCCCGATAACTCCATCCTCCCGGACCTGCTTGGATCTTCCTCCGCTTAAGGGTACCTCCATTAGCATCGATCCCACAGAAGCAAGGCAGGCCCATGGACGAAGGTCACGCGCGAATCCATCCCGACGATCGCGACGCGGTGTACAACTGGGAGCTCTATGGCCCGAAGAGCGGCCGGATCCCGGAACTGGTCATCCAGCTCGCGCAGGCGGGCATGCGCCTTGCCGACATTGAGGCGGAGATCGAGGGTGTTCTGCGGGATAAGCTCGCCGAGTTGCCTGCCTCGCGTGAATAGGCGTCCCTACGCTTCCAGGTGGCTGAGGATTTGCCACTTAGACTGCTGATATTCCTGCTCCTTGATGAGTTCAAGCCGGTTGCGCGACTGAGGCAAGCTCACCTTCAGGGCATCCTTGATTGCCGATGCAGGCCCTTTGCTCATCACCAGGACCCGGTCTGACAACAAGACCGCCTCATCGACATCATGCGTGATCATCACGATGGTGCTTCGCGTGCTCTCGTGAATGCGCAAAAGATGGTCTTGGAGGCTCATGCGCGTGAGAGCGTCGAGCGCTCCGAACGGCTCGTCGAGGAGGAGGACGCTCGGCTTCATCGCCAAGGCGCGCGCAATGCCCACGCGCTGCTTCATGCCTCCGGACAGTTCACTCGGATACTTGTCATGGGCGTGGCTCAGTCCGACGAGATCGAGGTTGTGCATCACCCAGGCGCGCCGCTCCCGGGCCGCCATGGAGGAGCCGAACAGCTTGTCGACAGCAAGGGCGACGTTACCGTGCACGGTGAGCCACGGCATCAGCGAATGGCTTTGGAACACGACCGCGCGGTCCGGCCCTGGCGCGTTGACGCGGACGCCTCCCAGGATGACGTTGCCCTGATCCGGTCGAAGCAGCCCGGCGATCACGCTGAGCAGCGTGGATTTCCCGCAGCCGGAGTGCCCCACGAGAGAGACGAATTCCCTTTCCTCGACCTGGAAGGACACGTCGCGGAGCACAGGGGTGACCTGGGAAGAGCGGCGGAAGGTGACGGACACGCCGTCGACGATCAGGTGGCTCACGGCGTATCTCCTACACGGCAGCGGCGTCGCGCGCGAGGAGGCGGCCGCCATGCGCAACGAGGCGGTCCAGGCAGAAACCTGTGACGCCGATGTAGACGAGGGCGACGATGATATCGCTGATCTTCGATGAATTCCAAGCGTCCCAGATGAAGAACCCGATGCCGACCCCGCCGATCAGCATTTCGGCGGCGACGATGGCAAGCCACGCCATGCCGATGCCGATGCGCAGGCCGGAAAACATGTAGGGAACCGTCGCGGGGAGAAGGATGTGGACGAGGAACTCCAGCGGCGACAACCGCAGGATGCGGGCGACGTTCCTGTAATCCTGCGGCATCTTTCTGACGCCCACCGAGGTGTTGATGATGATGGGCCAGACGCTGGTGATGAAGATCACGAAGATCGCCGACGGCGGTCCGTCACGGAACGCCGCGAGCGACAGCGGCAGCCAGGCAAGCGGCGGGACGGTTCGCAGGACCTGGAAGATGGGATCCAACCCGCGCAGCGCCAGCGTCGATTGCCCCAGGAGAATGCCGAATCCGATGCCGACCACCGCGGCGAGCAGATAGCCGTAGGCCACCCGCTCCAGCGACGCCGCGACATGCCAGGCCAAGCCCTGGTCGATGCCTTGCCCCCTGCGGAACGGGTCGACGATGATGTCCCAGCTGTCTGACATGACGGCGAGGGGGCCGGGGAGCAGCGCGCCTTCGCCGGACAGCATCTCCCAGACGACGAGAAGGCCCATGATCGTCAATAGCTGCGGCCCGCACCGTTCCAGGATGCTCTTGCCGATGAGCTTCGCGCGTTTCCTCAAGGCCCGTTCAGGCGACCGGGATTGCGGCGCTGGCCGGGACAAACCGTCAGGGGCGGGGAGGGCCTCTTGGGCTCGGCTCAGGGTCATGATGGCCTCGTCTCGCATCAGGATAGGCGCTTGATGTCCAAGCCCGCCAGATAAGATTCCGGATTGCCGGGGTCGAAGACCTTGCCGTCGAAGAACCGCTCCGGGCCGCGGCTGTCAGAGCCTGGAATCTCATTGCTTGCGACGCCGATTGCCCCGGCCGCGGAGCGCCAGAGATCGGAGCGGTTGACCCGCGCTATCAAGGCTGCGAGATCGAGCGTTGACTCCAGCTTGCCCCAACGCATGTTCTCGACCAGGAACCACAGGTCGTGCGACCTGAAAGGGAAGGAGGCGTGGTCCCGCCAGAACTTCATCGCTCCGGTATCGTCACGGGTCTGCCGCCCGTCGATCCCGTAGTCGTACTCTCCCCGCTGGCGCGGCAGGATGTCCGCCACCGGCACGTTGAGCCAGGCGCGCGCCGCCATGATGCGGCACATCTCCTCGTGATTGTCCGGAACATCGCACCATCTTTGCGCCTCGAGGACCGCCTTCAGGACGGCTTCCGCAGCTTTCGGATGCTTGTCGATCCAGTCGGCGCGAATGGCGAGCGCCTTTTCGGGGTGCCTCGGCCAGATCGCGGCCGTGGTGGTCGCGGTGAAGCCGATATTCTGGCTGACGAGCTGCGCGTTCCACGGCTCCGCGACGCAGAACGCGTCCATGGTGCCCACCCGCATGTTGGCCACCATCTGGGGCGGAGGCACGACGATGGTCGAGACGTCTTTGTCCGGATCGATGCCGCCCGCGGCCAGCCAGTAGCGCATCCACAGGTCATGAGTGCCGCCCGGAAACGTCATCGCGACTTTCGGCTCGCGGCCGGCGGCCCTGCTTTGCGCAAACGCCTCCTTCAAAGGGGCGGATGACGTACCCACCCCCAATGTCTTGTGCGCGTTCGCGACCGAGATCGCCTGCCCGTCGACGTTGAGGCGCGCAAGCAGATACATTGGGAGCGGAACGTTGTTCGGCGTGATCTTTCCCAATGACATCAGGTACGGCATGGGACTTAAGATGTGAGCGCCGTCGATCCCACCCGAGTCGGATCCGAGCACCAGGTTGTCGCGCGTCGATCCCCAGGACGCCTGCTTGAGGACCTCGGCGTTCCGGAGCCCATGCTTGGCGAAGAGGCCCTTCTCCTTGGCGATGATCAAAGGGGCCGCATCCGTCAGGGCGATATAGCCAAGACGGACGCTGTCGGTCTCGAGGCTTGCCTCCTGCGCGTAGGCTCCGCCAGGAAAGGACGCCTTTGCAGCGGCCGCCAGCGCTAGGCCGGAAATTAGGACCGTCCGGCGGCAAATCGGCTTGCCAGCTTCGCAAGAAGGCTCGCGTTTCGTCATGTCTATGCTCTGATTAACGGTGATAGCGATCAGGCGATCCGGGCTACACCGCAGGTGCGGCCGCTCCCGGGACCGCGCCGGCTCCCCGTCCCAGCGGCGTAAACGCAGCCAATACGCCCATTGTCGTGCGAAGAGCCGCGCAAACCAGGATCAGCGGGACAACTCCTGCGGTTTCGATGAAGTAGCCGCCGAGTGCAGATCCCAGGGGGATCGAGGAAAACGCGATGAGCCTCGTGACTGCGACGGCACGCCCGAGCAGGTGGTTCGGCACCACTTTTTGGCGAAGCGTGAAATAGGTCACCGTGTTGACCCAGCTAAAGAACATAACGACGCCCCAGTTCGCGCCGATGAGCAAAGGGTCGTTAATCCACAGCAGCGGCAACGTTACCAGCCCGGCGATAGCGGTCGATAGGACAATGATGCGACCGGAATCGAACCGCGCGATGAGGTAGGGGGCCGCGAGGGAGCCCGCAACTGCCCCGATACCGCTCAAAGCGACGGAGAGTCCAATTGTCCCGTTGGAAGCGTTAAGGATCGTGGCCAGATAGTAGACGTAGCTCCCGTAGAAGAAATGGATTGCGAAGTTCGTTCCAAAGAACATGATCGCGCCGTACCTGAGGATCGGGTTCTGCCAAAGATACTCGAAGCCTTCGACGATGTCCTGAAAGACGGTCCGCTCGTTCTTCTTGCGCTGAGAAACGGTTCTATTCCGAATAAAGAGCAAAAAGACGGCTGAGAGGAGGAATGTCCCCGCGTTGAACAGGATGGCGTCCTTGGGATCCAGCAGCAACAGGGCTGATCCGCCTAGAACCGGGCCGAACACCATCATGATGTTCTCGACCGCACCGACCATCGAGTTGGCGCGCGCGAGCTTCTCGCGCTCGACGAGCTCAGGAATCATGCTCTGGAATGAAGGGTGGTAAAGGGGAGTCACGCACGCCGCGATAAACGACAGCGCTAGAATGACGACAATGTCTGCATTGAAGCTGCTGGCCGCATAGATCGCCAGCATGCCCATCGCCGAAATCAGGTCTCCGACGATCAGGTTCATCCTCCGATCGAACCGATCCGCGATCACTCCCCCGAAGACAGAGACGACCACGTAGGGCAGAAAGGTGAGGCCGTAGGCGAGCGCCGCGTTGAAAGCTGACCCCGTCAGTTGGAGAATGAGCAACGGCAGCGCCAATTTGTAGAGCCAGTCGCCTACCGTGGAAATAAAGAACGCGGCAAGCAGGCACCGAAATTGGTTAGACATCGTTCAGTCCTTCTGACGGGATTAGAATTTAGACCGCTTCGGCCAGATAGCGGGTTGTGCCGCTCGAATGGCAATGCTTGCAGACCGGACACTCCGGATCCAAAGTCCATTCCTCGCCCGTATAGACGTCCATCGACTTGAAATCGATTTCCTTCGTCTTTCCAAGGGCGACCGGGGCGGCAATTCCGGTGATGATCTTTGTGAATTCCGCGAGCATCATGCTCGCGATGAATGCCACCAAGCTCACGAAAGCCGCGTTGTCTCCCCGCAGCTGGGTGCGGCGCTGCTCACTCAGCAGAGCATCGGAGAACTCGTCTTGCGCCTGCACTTGGCGACGCCAGCAGGCCAGGCAGCCGCTCTCGCCAGGTATGATGGTGAAGTATCGGGCCATCTGCGTTTCGAGGCCGCCGCTCAACAGGGGAATCCCCTCTCGCATACAGGCCTCGTTGACCCAGTCATGGATTTCCATTTTCGGCCGATCCGCAACGCAGAGCACGACGTCACGGCCTCTGATCGCAGCAAGGACATCGTCCACGCCTTCGATCTGGCGCTGAATCACCTGGAGCTTCAGGTTGGGGCTGAAACGCTTCATGCGCTCGACCGCCACCTCGGATTTGAGGCGACCAATATCCTCTTCGTTGTAGAGAATCTGACGGTTGAGATTGGAGATCTCCACCCGGTCGAACTCGACGGCCTGGATATCCATCACGCCCATCGCGGCCAAGTCATAGACGAGGTGGGAGCCCAAGCCACCCAAACCCAAGACGGTCACTTTCGCCTGCTTGATCCGCGCTTGGAGTTCGTATTTGTCTTGCCCGATACGGCAGAACGAGCCGAAGAAATTGATGTTCCGGTGCCATCTGGCCACGTCGTAATCGGAGAGGACAGAGTTTGCTTGGCCCGCGTCCTCGAGGAGGAATAGGCTATCAAGGCCTTCAACCGTTTCCAGGACGTCTTCCCTGCTGACGTTTGGGAACTCTGATCGTAGGGCGTCGATCAAGCTGTGCAGGTCGCGGCTGCCATCCATAAGGGACAGCAACCGCTTTAACGGCTCGATGTCACCTTTGATGCTCGTGGTCTTTGCCGAGGCCCTCAAGCAGATCGTGTCATCCACGATGTTCATCTGAACGGTTTGTTTCAAACGCGGACGGCGTCCGAAGGCTAGAGTGTCCATTGCCTACTCCATGCATAGGAATGGCGG
>JAEWKH010000095.1 GCA_023386155.1 Pseudomonadota bacterium | reverse complement strand
TGGCCGTGATCGCGATCGCGCTGTGTGGCGCCTTCGTGACCGCGCGCTGGCTCGAGCAGCCGATCCAGCGGTCGACCATCGGCAAGCGCCGGGCCTGGCATATGCACGCCATGGCTGCTGCGCTGGCCCTGCCCGTGCTTGCAACTGCATTCGGTTGGGCGCTTTTCCTTCAGAAGGCTGGTGGCATCGAGACCTTCTCAGCTTCAGACTACCCGGGCGGGTCCATTCCAGCCTCTCGCGATACGATGATGAAGCCCGGATTGCCATTGAGGCCAAACCCTGCGGTTGCGAAACGGGATTTCGCCAGAGTCTTGCTGAAGGACTGCCATCAAAGTCCTAGCAAGGCGGCGGTTATAGAATGCCCTTTCGGCAACTTCGATAATCCGACGAAAACGATTGCAATCGTTGGAGGCTCGCACTCATCGCACTGGTTTCCTGCCTTTGAAGTTCTTGCTGAACAGTATGGATGGCGGATCGTCAACATCACCAAAAGTGCATGTCCGCTCATGACAGGAAATGAAATCAAGCTTCACGCAACTTGTGCCGAGTGGAACAAAAACGTCATCGAGAATCTCGCACGAATGAAACCGGATGCTGTCTTCACGACATCGACGCGCCAGCGCCCCATGGCAGGGAGGCGTGAAGAGTACATTCCTAAAGGTTATCAGGAGCAGTGGCAGCGCCTCGCCGAGATCGGCGTGAGAGTTATCGCTGTCCGGGACAATCCATGGCTGGGCTTCAATGTGCCTGAATGTCTTGAGGCGAATTCCTCTAACGTCATGGCCTGCAGTCGCCCTCGCAACATAGTCATAAGCGATGCCGATCCAGCGTTTTCACTCCCTACCAAACCGATCAACGTCGATTTCATCGATATGACAGATCGTTTTTGTGATCTGTCCACATGCTTCCCCGTAGGGGGTAATGTAGTTATCTACAGTGACAAGCATCATATCAGCGTGACTTACTCTCGCTCGTTGGCGACAACTTTAGCCGAGAGGATCAAGCAAGTAAGACCTGATCTCTTCCCTCCAGCCTCAAAGACACGACTCATGAATCAGAGTGTGGATGCGATCCAGTAAGTCACCGATCCGACGAGGGGCCAGTCGGCGTGACCGGATTCAAAGTCGTAATAGTTGATCATGGAGTGTCAGGGCGTTCGTATGCTTCTATTGCTCGTGGCAGGTTCGGCATCTGTTCGATCACAACTGATGCACCCGCCTGCTTCAGCGCCTCCCCATGCTCCGGCCCGCAATGCGAGCCGCCGGTGAAGCCGATGACGCGCATTCCGGCGGCGCGGGCGGCTTGGACGCCCGCCGTGGAATCCTCGATGACCAGGCAGTCTTCGGGGGGCGTGCTCATCTGCTGCGCCGCGTGAAGGAAAAGATCCGGTGCCGGCTTGCCGCGTGCCACCTGGGTCGAGCTGAAGATGTTGTCGAACAGGTCTGCGAGGCCCGTGACCCGCAGCGACAGGGCGATCCGCTCGGGAATGGACGACGAGGCGACGCAGCGCGGGAAGGGGAGGGAGAGAATGGCGTCCCGCACGCCCTCAATCGGCTGCAGGTCCGTCTCGAAGCGCTCGAACAGGGTGCGGTTCAGGCGCTGGACGAAATCGTCGGGAAGCCTGATTCCGCGCTCCGCTTCGATGCGCACGATCTGGTCCTTGACGCTGACCCCCGTGAAGTCGCGCGCCACGTCCTCGGCCGTATAGGGCACACCGCATTCCGTCAGGATCTCCGCGTCGATCCGGCAGCTCAAAACCTCGGAATCGACCAGGACGCCATCACAGTCGAAGATCAGCAGCATGTTCCTCTCCAAGCAAAAGGGCCGCCTCGAGGGGCGGCCCTTTGAAGTGTCCGTTTCGAAGCGAAGCCCTTACTGCAGCTTCGTGCGCACGTCGTTGAGGCTCTGCGTCACGAACGAGGCGGCGGTGGTGCCGGTGATCTCGTCGCGCAGGACGCGCTCGGAGGCCTTGATCGCGGCGTCGACCGCGGCGGCGCGCACCTCGGCGGAGGCCTGGGCCTCGGCCTGGGCGATCTTCGCCTCGGCCGTCGCCGTGCGGCGCTTCACGAAATCGGCCATCTTCTCCTGGGCCTCGGCGGCAAGACGCTCGGCCTCGGAACGGGCGTTGGAGACGATGTCGGCAGCCTCCTGCTCGGCGGCAACGCGCTTCGCCTCATATTCCTTGAGGAGCCGCTCGGCGTCCTGACGCAGGCGCTTGGCTTCAGCCAACTCATTGGCAATGCGCGTGCCGCGGGAATCGAGCTGATTCATCACCTTTCCGGGAACGCCGTAATAGAAAAGGATGCCCCAGAAGATGACGAAGGCGACCGCAACCCAGAATTCAGCGCTTTGAAACATGCGGACCTCCCGATCAGGCCTTGATCTGGTTGAGAGCGGCTTCGACCTTCTGCGGGGCCGGAGCCTTGCCGGTCAGGCGCTCGACGATGGCGGAAGCCGTGTCGCGGGCGATGGCGTCCACGTGGCTCATGGCCTCTGACTTCTTCGAGGAAATCGCCGCCTCTGCGTCGGCGAGACGCTGGTTGAGATCGGCCTCGAGGGCCTTGCGCTTCGCGTCGCTCTCGGCTGCGAGCTTGGAGCGGGTTTCCTGCGCGAGAGCCTGGGCGCGGCCCTTGGCCTCGGCGAGGGCCTTCTCGTAGGCGGTGCCGGCTTCTTCCGCCCGGGACTTCATGGCAGCCGCATCGTCGAGATCGCTGGCGATCGTCGAACGACGGTTCTCGATGATTCCGCCCAGACGCGGGAGGACCAGCCGTGAGAGCAGGGTGTAGAGCGCCACGAAGGTGATCGCCAGCCAGAGAAGCTGACCGGCATAGGTTTCCGTCTCGAAGGGCGGAAAGCCGACATCCGCGTGAGCGCCGCCGGGGGCCTCTGTTGTGGCATGGGTCGTCTGAGCCTGAGCCATGGGGCAGATCCTAAAGGATGAACGTTCCTGGAGCTTCGGACCTGAAAGTGGAACCCACTTGAAGAAGCGATCCGATGCTCATTCTCTTGAATCGGCGCATCGCAACGATGCGCCAGAAACAATGAATGACGGCGGTTCGATCCGCCGTCACCCTTGTCGAGGCGAAGCGTTCGCACGCCCCGACCTCCCGATCACCGTCTTGAGATTAGGTGAAGAGCAGAACGAGAGCGACGACGAGGCAGAAGATGCCGAGACCTTCCGCGAGCGCCGCGCCGATGAACGCGCGGGCGAACTGGCCGTCGGCCGCCGACGGGTTGCGCAGGGCGCCGGAGAGGAAGTTACCGAAGATGTTGCCGACGCCCATGGCGGCGAGGCCCATGCCAATGCAGGCGAGGCCCGCGCCGAGGTACTTGAAAGCAATCGGATCCATTGTGATCTCCTAGGGAATGCTGTGATCGGGAGGGAGGGAAGTAACTCGGCGCAGACCTAGTGGCCCGGGTGCAGCGCGTCGTTGAGGTAGATGCAGGTCAACACCGTGAAGACGTAGGCCTGCAGAGCGGCGACGAGGAACTCGAGCGCCATGAGAGCAACCGCCATGAGAAGCGGCAGCGGAGCGAGGATCGTGAGCGCTCCGCCGGCGGCGAGAAGCGACACGACGAAGCCTGCGAAAACCTTCAGCGCGATGTGTCCCGCGAGCATGTTCGCGAAGAGACGCAGCGACAGCGAGATCGGGCGGGAGAGGAACGAGATGAGCTCGATCACCACGATGAAGGGCAGGAGCCATCCCGGCACGCCCGACGGCACGAAGAGGCCGAGGAAGTGGGTGCCGTGCTTCATGAAGCCGTAGGTCACCACGGTGCCGATGACGAGCATGGCGAGCGCAAAGGTGACGATGATGTGGCTGGTGACCGTGAAGAAGCCCGGGATCATGCCGAGCAGGTTCGCCGTCAGCACGAACATGAAGAGGGAGAAGACGAGGGGGAAGAACTTCATCCCCTCCTTGCCTGTCGCGTCGACCAGGGTGTTGGCGACGAAATCGTGCAGGACCTCGGCCATGGACTGGGCGCGGCCCGGAACGACGGCGCGCTTGCGGGTGGCGTAAAGCAGGCCGCCCACGATCACGGCGGCCGCGCCGATCATGAACAAGGATGAGTTGGTGAAATTGATGACCGGAATGATGGGCTTGATCTGGAATTGTTCGATCGGGCTCGCCATGATCCGCTCTCAAAGTTCGATGTTATCAAATGCCGTTCGGCGTTCGAAGTCCGTCAGCGCTTGTCGTGATACCGGGCCGGTTTGACCATCCCAGCTGCTCGCATCAGGTTGAGCATCCCGGCGCAGAAGCCGAGTATCAGACAAACGATCAGACCCCAAGGGGAAGTCCCGAACAGGCGGTCGACAACCCAACCCAGAATCCCGCCGGCCGCGACTCCTGCAACGAATTCGGCCGAGAGCCTGAAGGCTTGGCCGAGGGCGCTGGAATCTGACGTCGGACGGGCGCGAGGTTCCGACTCGGCTCGCTGCGCGGATGCTTGGGAGATCCGCGCGTCGAGCGACTTCAGCCTCGCTGACAGGTCGGCATCGTCGGCGCTGCCCGGTTTCCGTTCATTCTCGCCGTTCCGCTCGTGAGGGTCCGCCATCGCGATCTCCTTTGAAGCGTTGCGGGAAAATGCTTGGAAGCCCAGCCCCGAAAGCCGGGCGCACCATATGAGCGGGGGTCCCCCCTGTCAAGAACCGTCTGAAAAGATCTAAGCCTTTGAAATTGCTATAAGAACACTGTTTTCGGGCGACCTCGGGCTGAAAGCGCACATGTTTTTGAGGCTGAAGCAAGGCAGGGCTGAAAGCCTTACGGCATCGGACCTGGAAGTGGATTCGACTTCCAGGATCCATCCGATGCCTGCCTTCTCGGCCGGCGCATCGTTTCAGGCGGCAAACCGGGATCGTCTTATGGCCAGATGCGCTCTCTATAGAGCCGAGCATCGGATCCGATGCTCTAGGCAACCTCAAGAATGCGCTCGGCGCTCTGCAGGTCGACGGAGACGAGCTGCGAGACGCCCCGTTCGGCCATGGTGACGCCGAAGAGGCGGTCCATCCTGGCCATGGTGATGGGGTTGTGGGTGATGACCACGAACCGGGTCTCGGTCTGGCGGGCCATGTCCTCCAGAAGCGCGCAGTAGCGCTCCACATTGGCGTCGTCGAGCGGCGCGTCGACCTCGTCCAGCACGCAGATCGGCGAGGGATTCGTGAGGAACACGGCGAAGATCAGCGCGGTGGCCGTCAGGGCCTGCTCGCCGCCGGAGAGCAGGGTCATGCTCTGGGGCTTCTTGCCGGGCGGACGGGCGAGAATCTCGAGGCCCGCCTCCAGCGGATCGTCCGAATCGACCAGGGTCAGTTCCGCCGTGCCGCCGCCGAACAGGGTGGCGAAGAGCTGCTTGAAGTGGTTGTTCACCACGTCGAAGGCGGCCAGCAGGCGCTCGCGGCCCTCGCGGTTGAGGCTGCCGATGGCCTGGCGGAGGCGCTTGATGGCCTCGACGAGGTCGTCGCGCTCGCCGGCGATGTTGTTGTACTTGGTCTCGAGCTCGGTCAGCTCCTCGTCGGCCCGCAGGTTGACGGCGCCGAGGCGCTCCCGGTCGTTCTTGAGGGAATGGAGCTTGGTCTCGATTTCCCCATGGGAGGGCAGCTCGACGCCTTCCTTCAGGCCGGCCAGCTCGATGAGCCCGGCCGGGGTCGTTTCCAGGTTTTCCGCAATGGCGCGGGTGATCTCGGCCAGGCGGGCGACGGCGGCCTCGTGCCGGGCCTGGGAACCGGCGCGGGCCTCGCGGGCGGCGGACAGGGCCTCGAGCGCGGCGCGGGCTGCGCGATCCGACTCGGCGAGACCCGTCTCGGCATCGGCGAGCTGGTCGGCTGCTTCCTTGCGCTTTGCCTCGGCCTCCTCGACCTCGGCAATGAGGGCCCGGCGGCGCTGGAGATAGGTGTCCGGGGTTTCCAGGAGGCGCTGGTGCTCGTCCTGCGCGCGCTCCAGGCGCTCGCCGAGGTCCTCGAACGCCCTGGCGGCACGGGCGACGCGCTCGGTCCAGAGGCGGATATCGGCGGCGAGCGAGTCCTGCCGGCGGCGGCGCAGCTCGGCTTCGTGCATGAGGGATTGCAGGGCGGCCCGGGCCTCGGAGGCGGCCGCCCGGCGCTCGGCCACGCGGGTGCGCTCTTCGAGCAGGCGGCTTTCGAGATCGGGCGCGGGAGCGAGGTCCAGCAGGGCGCTTTCGGCGTCCTGCACGCGCTCCAGGGCCTCCGCCTCGCTTTCGGACAGGCGGGCGAGGCCTTCCTGCAGGGCCGAACGGCGCTGGCCGAGCTCGGCTTCCTTGCGCTCCGCGGCGGCGAGCCGCGTCCGGGCGGCATCGAGGGCCTGGCGCGTCTGCCGGGCCGCCTCGATGGCCTGCATCTCATGGGAGGCCGCCTTGCGGACGGCTTCGAGCGCCGCTTCCGCCTCGTGGCGCAGAAGCTCGGCCTGCTCGCGGGCCGCCGCGGCCTCGCGCTCCAGGTCGCCGAGGCGGTTCTTCTCCGCGAGGCGGCGGGCCGCCGGGGAGGGCGCCTCGGCCGCGGCGGTGAAGCCGTCCCAGCGCCACAGGTCGCCTTCTTCCGTGACGAGGCGCTGGCCGGGCTTCAGGAGGCCGCGCAGGCGCAGGCCGTCGGCCTTGCTCACCACGCCGATCTGGCGCAGGCGGCGCTGAAGGGCGGCCGGGGCCTGGGCGAGGTCCGCCAGGGAGCGGACGCCTTCCGGCAGGGCGGGATCGTTCTCGCCGGCATGGGTCTCGGCCCAATGGTGGGGCGCCGAGGGGTTGATCGAGGCTTCGAGGTCGTCGCCGAGGGCCGCGCCCAAGGCCGTCTCGTAGCCCTTCTGGACCGTGATCTGGTCGACGGCCGGGGGCCAGAGGTCGCTGGTCGCGGAGGTCACGAGCTTGGCGAGCGTGCGCGCCTCGGTTTCGAGGCGCTGCGCCGTGCGCTCGGCCTCGTTGAGCGGCTGGCGCAGGCGGTGCTCGGCCTCGCGGGCGGCGGAAAGGGTCTCGCGAGCCTCGATCACCGCCTCTTCGGCGCCCTGGGCCGTCTCCTCGGCCATCGCGGCTTCCTCGCGCAGGTCGTCGAGGGAGGGGCCGTCCTCGGACGGGGCGGCGAGCGCCGCGATCTCGCGCTCGAGCCGCTCCTTTTCGGATCGGAAACGGGAGGCGCGCTCCATCTCCTCGCGCACGGCGCGCTCCAGGGCGGCCCGGCGGGCGTTGAGGTCGGAGGTCTGGGCCTGGAGGGCGCTCAAGGCCGCCTCGGCCTCCGCCAGCTCGGCCTCGGCGGCCTGGAGGCGCTCCTCGGCTTCGGCGCGGACGTCGTCCGCCCCGTCGGTGGTGAGCGCAATCTCGGCGGCCTCGGACTGAAGGCGCTCGATGGTGGCTTCGGCGTCCGTGCGCTGCGCTGCCTCGCGGGCGATGTCCCGGTTGAGATCGCCGATATGCCGTTCCAGCTCGACCACGCGCTCCTTGGAGCGGCGCTCCTCCGATTCGAGTTCGTTGCGGGCATGGGTCAGCCGCTGCAGGGCGGCCGCGGCGGCGGCCTCCGCCTGCCGCAGGGCCGGGATGCCATGGGCGGAGACGGCCTGGGCGGTGGCGGCGCGGGTCTGCTCCTCGGTGGCGTCGGCGACCGCCTTGAGGTCCTCGGCGACCTGGCGCTCGGCGGTGGCGGCCTGCTCCCGCGCCTCGGAGAAGCTGATGGCGTACATCAACGCTTCGAGGCGGCGGATCTCGGCCGAGAGGTTCTTGTAGCGGGAGGCCTGGCGGCCCTGGCGCTTCAGGCTCTCGATCTGGCTTTCCAGCTCGCGGATCACGTCCTCGACGCGGACGAGGTTGTCCTCGGCCGCCTTGAGGCGCAGCTCCGCCTCGTGCCGGCGGGCATGGAGGCCGGCGATGCCGGCGGCATCCTCCAGGATGCGGCGGCGGGCCTGGGGCTTGGCGGAGATGATCTCGCTGATCTGGCCCTGGCGGACGAGGGCCGGGGACCGGGCGCCGGTGGCGGCGTCGGCGAAGAGGATCTGCACGTCGCGGGCGCGGACCTCCTTGCCGTTGACCCGGTAGGTGGAGCCTTCCTCGCGCTCGATCTTGCGCGAGATTTCCAGGAGATCCGTGTCGTTGAAGGCGGCGGGCGCGGTGCGCTCCGCATTGTCGATGGTGAGCATCACCTCGGCCCAGTTGCGGGCCGGTCGGCCGCCGGAGCCGGAGAAGATGACGTCGTCCATCCCGGTGGCGCGCATGTTCTTGTGGGAGTTCTCTCCCATGACCCAGCGCAGGGCCTCGACGAGGTTGGACTTGCCGCAGCCGTTCGGCCCGACGACGCCGGTCAGGCCCGGCTCGATCAGGAAGTCGGTCGGCTCGACGAAGGTCTTGAAGCCTGCGATGCGAAGGCGCGTCAGCTTCATGGACGCGCCTTCTCGTCCCGCCCGCTAGCGCATCGTGCGAAAAAGTGGACCCGGTTTTTCGCAATCAACGATGCGCGCATCAAGGGAGAGGGCATCGGATTGATCCCAAAAGTGGGGTCCACTTTTGGGTCCGATGCCCGAAGGGCAGGGTAATGGGGCTTATTCGCCCAAGAGAGGCTTGATGACCTTTTCAAGCTCATCGATCGACAGGCTTCCAGGATGACGCTGACCATTGATGAAGAAAGTGGGCGTGGAGTCCACACGGAACTGTTCCATACCCCGGTTCTTCACCGCGTTGACTGCGTCATATAGTTTCTGGTCCTTGAGGCAAGCCTCAAATTTTTCCTGTGAAAAACCGGCCTGGCGCATCAGCCCGCGCAGGGCGTCGAGCGGCTTGTCCACAAAGGCCCAGTTCCGCTGCTGCTCGAAGAGCAGGTCCGTGACCGGGTAATACTTGTCGTTGCCGTCGCAGCGGGAGAGCATGAAGCCTGCCGTGGCGAGCGGATCGAGGGGGAATTCCCGCAGGACGAAGCGCACCTTGCCGGTGTCGATGTAGCGCTTCTTCAGCTCCGGCCATGTGGTCTTGTGGAAATTGGCGCAGTGGGAGCAGGTCAGCGAGGCGTACTCGATGATCGTCACCTTGGCGTTTTCCGGCCCCAGGGCCACGTCGCCGAGGGGGCCCTGGACCGCGAGGTCCTGGGCGGACACGTTCTGGGCGAAGGCCGGAAGGCTCGCGGCGAGATAGGCGGTCGCGGCTGCGGTCCCGAGAAGCTGAAGCGTCTGACGCCGGGTGATCATCGTGGGGAAGCTCCTGAAGAGATTTCGTCCTGCGGTAGAATGACTTGGCCTTTGAGGCAAGCGCCGGCCATCTCACGCTTTCGTGCGTGAACCGGAGCTGACGATCGCCTGGCCCAATCGATCGAGCGCCGCCTTCAGGGATTCCTCCTCGATGGGCTCGACGGCCCTGTCCACCTTTTCCCTCTCGGCCGGGGTGAGGGTGCGGGGAGCCGGGCGCTTCTTCTCAACCCGCCGGACGGGCCCTTGTTTCAGCACCAGCTTTCCGATGCAGCGCCAGCCGTAATGGGTGTTCACCCGGTCGATGATCGTCGGCGCGAGGTGCTGGAGCTCGAGGGCGAAGGCGCTCTCGACCCGGATCACGAGGGTCGCCGGATCGGGCCGTGCTTCCGGATCGGCATGGGGGCTCTTGCGCTTCCATTCGATCTTGAGCGGTTGGGTGAAGGCGGCAAGCCGTTCGCCGACGATCTCGGGCCAGGCCATGATGATGTCGGACGTGGCAAAGCCTTGCGCCGCCAGGCTTGGAGACAGGCAGACGTCGAGAAACTCGGCGAGGGGGCGGGCCAATGGCCTCGGGCGTCTCATGTTGAATGTCCAAAAGCCGCGTTGGAATATGCTGTGTAGAACGCTATTCCGAATCCCATGTTAACGCCCGCTCCGAGCGCGACCAAGCCCGACCCGCAGGATCTCCTCGCCTGGTACGACCGTCACCGGCGGGACCTGCCGTGGCGCGCCAGGCCCGGCGAGGCCGCGGATCCCTACCGCGTCTGGCTCTCCGAGATCATGCTGCAGCAGACCACGGTGGCGGCGGTCAGACCCTATTACCTGAATTTCCTCGAGCGCTTCCCGACCGTCGAGGCCCTGGCCGAGGCGCCGACGGAATCGGTCATGCAGGCCTGGGCGGGCCTCGGCTATTATTCCCGCGCCCGCAACCTCCACGCCTGCGCCAAGGCGGTTGTGGATAAGCACGGCGGGCGCTTTCCCGCGACCGAGGCCGAACTCCTGAAGCTTCCCGGCATCGGCGCCTATACGGCGGCGGCCGTGGCGGCCATCGCGTTCAACGAAAAGGCGGCCGCGGTGGACGGCAACGTGGAGCGGGTCATGTCCCGCATCTTCATGGTCGAGGAGCCACTGCCGAAGGCCAAGCCCCTGATCCGCTCCCTCACCGAGGACCTCGTGCCGGGCGACCGGCCAGGCGACTTCGCCCAGGCGGTCATGGATCTCGGCGCCACCATCTGCTCCCCCAAGCGCCCGGCCTGCGCGCTCTGCCCCTGGATGGTGCCCTGCCGGGCCCGCGCCGAGGGCCTGCAGGAGACCTTTCCGCGCAAGCAGAAGAAGGGGACGGGGCAGTTGCGCAGGGGCGCGGCCTTCGTGGTCCTGCGCGCCGACGACACGATCCTGCTCCGCACCCGTCCGCCGCAGGGGCTGCTCGGCGGCATGGCGGAGCCGCCGACGAGCGAGTGGGTGCCGGATTACGAACCGTCCCGCGCCGTGCTCGACGCGCCCATCGAGGCGCGCTGGCAGCGCCTGCCGGGCACGGTCAAGCACGTCTTCACCCATTTCCCGCTGGAGCTGACAGTGCTCTTCGCCAAGGTCGCGAAGGGCACGCCCGCGCCCGAGGGGATGCGCTGGACGCCGCGATTGTCCCTGCACGAGGAGGCCCTGCCGGGCGCCATGAAGAAGGTGCTGGTTCATGCCCTGGGGGAGATTCCGAGAGCGAGGGGGAAGGACGCTAAGGCTCCTTCCCCATAGCCTCACCCTGAGGAGGTCACGTGAGTGACCGTCTCGAAGGGCGGGGCGTCTCCAGCGCACTCTGGATCCTCCTTCGAGACGCCGCTCCGCGGCTCCTCAGGATGAGGTCGTGGTTTGTGAGGGAACGTTACCCGACAGCGCCTTCTGGTGCTTCTTGAACAGCGCCGCCATCGCGTTCGCCACCCGCGTGACGTTGGGGCGGCTGCGGCTGCGACGGTGCATGACGAGGAAGACGTCCTCGATCAGGTCGCCCTCCGGCTTCGTCACCTGGACGAGGTCCGGGTCCGAATCGCCGAGCCAGCAGGGCAGGAAGGCCGCGCCCAATCCGGCTTTCGCCGCCTGGTAGCGGATCGGCATGTCGCCGATACGGGCCGCGATGATGCGGCCCTGCGCGAACTCCGCCACATAGGCTGCCTGGCGGGACAGGGTCGGGTCCTCCGGCGGCGCGATGACGGCCGTGGGGTTCTCAGTGCGAGCATACATGGCGAAGGCGATCTGGCCGATCTTTCTCGCCACGAGATCGTCCGTCCCCTCCGGCAGGTTGCGCATCCGCAGGCCGATATCGGCCTCGCCGGAGGCGAGATCGAGCCTGCGGCGGGTCGGGATATAGGCGATTTCCACGGGAGCCGCCGCCTCGTGCAGCTCCGCCGCATAGAGGGACAGGAACAGCGTCACCGAAGCGGTGGCCGTGACCCGCACCGGCGCGTCGGGATCGGGCCGGTAGGCGGCCGCCGTTCGCGACACGACGGCAGCCGCTTCGCCCATGGGGCCTGCCGCTTCGAGAACGGCCTGTCCGGCTTCCGTCAGTTCGAGGTTGTTGGGCCCGCGTTGAAACAGCGAGAGCCCGAGCGTCTCCTCCAGCACCTTGATGCGCCGCGCGATGGTCGGCTGGCTCTGGCCGAGCGCCTTCGCGGCGCTGTTCATCGATCCATGAGCCACCACGGCCAGGAAGATCCGCAGATCGTCCCAGGACGGTTCGGTGAGGGCGAGGCGGAAGGGATCGAGAGACGAAGAAGCCATGACAGGATGCTAAAGCTTAGAACTGGGTTCGGCATAGGGGGATGTTCCGGCCTTTGATGCAGGCCGCACCATCGCGCAGGGACTTCTCTCCCGCAGCCCGCCAGGGGCGTGGGAGACCCGATCAGTTTTGATGAGGCTTAGAGATGTTTCCACTTTCGTGGAAACATCTCCCTTCTTGAGTTTGCCGCATTTTTTGACGGCGAACCGCAGCCACTTCGCCGAAAAATGCTCTAGGTGCCCAGCGCCGGCTTCGGCTTGAGCTGGGTGATTGCGGGAACGCGTCCGGGCGCCTGAAAACGCTCCGCGTTCACGCGCGCTTCTTCGTCCATCTCGCATTGCCAGGGCAGGGCCCCAGCCGGGAGATACTTGCCCAGGGCATCGAGGGCGAGCATGGCGGCTGTCACGACGCCGATGATGACGATGGCCACGGCGGAGGCCTGACTCGCGAGGCCTGCCTCTTCGAGGTTGTAGAGCACCACGCCGATGGTTTCCGTCCCGGCGGACCAGAGCAGGGCCGAGACGGTGAGCTCGCTGAAGGCGAGCAGGAACGCCATCAGGCCGCCCGCGACGGCGGCGGGCAGCAGGGAGGGAAGCACGATGCCGAAGAGCCGCCGCGGCAGGCGGGCTCCGTCGATGGCGGCGGCTTCCTCCTGGGCGACATCGATCTGCTCCATTCCGGCCAGAACGGGCTTCAGCGCCACCGGCAGGAAGCGGGCGAGATAGGCGAAGACGATGATCCACGGTGTCGCGTAGAGCGAGACCCGCAGGAGCGGCAGCGGCTTCAGGAACAGGAGAATGCACGCGATGGCGAGCACGATGCCCGGCAGCACATAGGAGATCTCGAGAAGGGACGCCGCGAGAATTCTCGACCGTCCCATCAGCCGGACCAACCCGTAGGCAACCGGAACGACGAGCAAGGCCAGCACGAGCGCCGCGCCGCCGGCATAGAGCAGCGAGTTCGTGAAGGCGCGGATCGTGACGTCCTGGCGCGCCAGAACTTCGACGAAGTTGTCGAGGGTGATCGTCGCGAAGGAGAGAGGCATGCCGTAGGAGGGAACGAGAGCCGCCGCCATGAGCGACAGGACCGGCAGGACGAGGGTCGCGGCCAGGACGAGGCCGACGAAGAATTCTGCCGCGACGCGCCTGCGCCCGAGGGGCCAGAACGGCCTCAGGGGCGTGTCGTCCTCCAGATGCACGTTCTCCTTCCTGGTCAGGATCTGGCTTGCCGCGACGCAGACGATCGCGATGGCCGCAACGAGCAGGCCGAGCGCCGATACCTCGCCGATCATGCCGGTGCCGAAGCTCGACAGGCGCCGATAGATGAGCACGGGAAGGGTCAGGTAGTTCACCGGCGCGCCGAGCAGCGCCGGAATGCCGAAATTGCCGATGCCGGCCACGAAGGCGAGCAGGGCCGCGCCGACGAGATGCGGGCGCAGCAGCGGCATCAGGTGGTCGGTCAGGATATCCAGGGGGCGCGCGCCGTCGATGCGGGCCGCCTCGGTGACCGCGAGCGGAATGCGCTTCAGCCCGGCGCTCATCACCACGTAGACGAGCGGCGCATGGTGCAGGCCGAGCACCAGGATGATGCCGCCGCGCCCGAGCATCGGGTTGGCGCTGCCCGCTTCCGGTGCGAGGCCGAGCGTGTTCAGGATGGGGGAGGCCGGGCCTGCCAGATGGAGAAAGGCGAGCGCGATCACCTGGGGCGAGATCATCACCGACAGGACGAAGAGGAAGGAGGCGATGCGGCGCCCGCGCATATCGGTGATGCCGAGGACGAGCGCCATGGCGGCGCCGAGCGGCAGGGCCAGGAGCGTCGACAGCAGCGCCGTTTCCAGCGTCGCACGGGCCGCCTTCATGGCCGAGCGGCCGGACAGGGCCGAGAGCATCGCATCGGGAGCGAAGCCGCCCCCGGGAAAGAGCGCCGCCGACAGCAGACGGATGGCGGGCAGGACGTCGAAGGCGAAGACGGTCAAAGCGACAAGAGCGAGGAGGCCGAAACCTCCCCGCTCCAGGAACGACTTGCTCTGGATGCGATGTCTCACTGTCCGAAGATATCGGCGAAGGCCGCCTTGTTCTTGGTCTCGTCCGCGAGCGCCTTGGCCGCGTCGAAGCTCATGACCTTGATCTGCTCGCGGGCGGGATAGCCGGCCGGCAGCGCGACGGCGGGATGGGCCGCGATGTAGCCCTGCTTGAGCGCGAGCTCCTGGCCTTCCTTCGAGAGCAGGAAATCCACGAAGGCGCGGGCGGCGTCCGGGTTCTTCGTGCTCTTGAGAATGGCCACGGGCTCGGACACGGCCGAGACGCCTTCCTTCGGGAACACGAACTCCACCGGCGCGCCCTTGGCCTTCTCGCGGATCGGCATGTAGTCGACGATCACCCCGTAGAGCTTCTGGCCGCCGGCCACCTGCTTGAGCACGTCGCCGTTGCCGCCGCCGGCGACGGCGTCGTTCTCCTTGAGGGCTTCGTAATACTCCCAGCCGCTATCCATGTTGCCGGTGAGGGTCGCGGCATGGATGAGGGCCGCGCCCGAGGTGAGCGGGCTCGGCATGACGAGCTGGCCCTTGACCTCCGGCCGGGTGAGGTCCTGCCAGGAGGACGGCTTGAAGCTCGCCTTGGTGTTGTAGGCGATGCCCGTGGTGATCAGCTTGGTGGCGAACCAGAATTTTTCAGCGTCGTGCGTGCCGGCCGGATAGGCCGAGACGTCGGCACCCTCGTGCGCCAGGAGGCGGCCTTCCTTCTTCAGCCCCTCCATGGTGACGCTGTCGGCGATCAGCAGCACGTCGGCCTGGGGCTGGCCGGCCTCGAACTCGGCGCTCAGCTTGGCCAGGATCTTCGGGGTCCCGTCGCGGACGAAGGTGACGTTGACGCCCGGGTGCTTGGCCTTGAACGCGTCGACGGTCTGCTGGGCGTCCGTGTTGGGCTGGCTCGTGTAGAGGACGAGGCTGCCGGAGGGTTCCTGCGCCTGCGCGAGGGCGGGCAGGAGAACAGCAAGCAGGGGCAGGATGCGCTTGAAGGGCACGGGGCAGTTCCTCTCTTTCGGTAAGGCTTTCCCCGCGCTAGCGGTGTTGGATGACGCCTCTGTGACGAAAAGGTTAGTGCGCAAAGCCAAAAGGGCCAGCTTTGGGCCGGCCCTTTCGCAAAATCCAATTCGTCGCAAAGGTCAAGCGGCCAATTCGGCGCGCACCTTCGCCCGGAACTCGTCGATGGAGACGAGCCTGCCCTGCCGCTCCACGTTCCAGAAGGTCCAGCCGTTGCAGGAGGGGAACCCCTGGGTCAGGGCACCGATCTTGTGGATCGAGCCGACAATGGCCCCGAGCGCCAGGGTGCCGTCGGCGCGGACCACGGCCTTGTGGCGCCGCCGCTCGTCCACTAGCGTCTCGCCCGCCTTCACGAGGCCCGCCTCGATGAGCGACAGGAACGGGACGCGCACTTCGGTGCGCTTCTCGGGGGCTGCCGCGATCGACACGTCGGAGAGGGGCTCGACCGCGTCGATCCGGGCCCGGGCCGCCTTGGCATAGGTCGAATCGCGCTCGAGGCCGATGAAGTTGCGCCCGAGCATCTTCGCCACCGCGCCGGTCGTGCCGGAACCGAAGAAGGGATCGAGCACCACGTCGCCGGGATTGGACGACGAGAGCAGGATGCGCGCGAGCAGCGCCTCCGGCTTCTGCGTCGGATGGACCTTGCGGCCCTGGGCGTCCTTCAGGCGCTCGTCGCCGGTGCAGATCGGAATGAACCAGTCCGAGCGCATCTGCACGTCTTCGTTGCCGGCCTTCAGCGCATCGTAATGGAAGGTGTAGCCCTTCGAATCCGCGCTCTTCGAGGCCCAGATCATGGTCTCGTGCGCGTTCGTGAAGCGGCGGCCCTTGAAGTTCGGCATCGGATTGGCCTTGCGCCACACGATGTCGTTCAGGATCCAGAAGTTCAGGTCCTGCAGGGCCGCGCCCACGCGGAAGATGTTGTGATAGGAGCCGATGACCCAGAGCGTCGCGTTCTTCTTCATCACGCGGCGCACGGCGAGAAGCCAGGCGCGGGTGAACGCGTCGTAATCGGCAAAGCTCGCGAACTTGTCCCAGTCGTCGTCGACCGCGTCGACGAGGCTCTGGTCCGGGCGCGTCAGCGCCTGTTCGAGCTGGAGATTGTAAGGCGGATCCGCGAAGACCACGTCCACGCTCTCGGGCGGAAGCTTCTCGAGATTGGCGATGCAGTCGCCGAGAAGGATCTCGTTGAGAGGAAGAGAAGTCGGCAGGACGGAGAGGGGCGCTTTACGCCCCGTCCGAGGAGCCGGCGCAGACCGCCCGGTACGCGAGACATGGATCCGGGAGGCGGCGCCGGCAGCCCCGGTACGCAAGGTACCCATGGGTGATCACCGGTTACGCAACTGACACTCCGGATCATGAGGCGATAGGGTAAAGAGGAGGTTTCCAAACGCGCCGAAATCCAAATATTTTGGATCGGCAAATCTTGCCTACCCTTTGAAGATATTGGGTTTTTTCGTTAATCAGCGTTAAGGGAGGTTACAGGTCCAGTAACCCTTGGCGCAGGGGCGAGAAACTCAGGCGATGGAACGGGCAAGGGCCCTCGCTCGCGATCACCGTGAGATGCGCCTTCGTGCTGTAGCCCGCGTTGCTGGCAAAACCGTAGGCGGGATAAGCGTTCCCGAGACGCGCCATCATGCGGTCGCGGACGACCTTCGCCACGATGGACGCCGCTGCGATCGAGGCGATGCGCGAATCACCCTTGACGACCGCTTCCGTCGCGCAGGGCAGGGCGGGCGGATCGTTGCCGTCGACGAAGGCGATGTCCGGCTTGCAAGGCAGCGCGGCGAGCGCCCGGCACATGGCCAGCAGCGAGGCCTGCCGGATGTTGATGGTGTCGATCTCCTGATGCGACACCGAGGCGATGCCCACATGGGAGGTCGCGAGAATCTCCGCAAACAGCGCCTCGCGCCTTGCCGCCGTCAGCGCCTTCGAGTCGGCGAGCCCCTGCGGCGCCCTGTCGAGATCGAGCACGACGGCCGCCGACACCACCGGCCCGGCCAGCGGCCCGCGCCCGACCTCGTCGAGGCCCGCGATGCAGGTGAAGCCCTGGGCGCGGGCGGCAAGCTCGCGGTCGAGGCCGAGGCCGGATTTCTGCTTCAGGCGAATCGGTTCCGTCATGCGCAGGATGAAAGCGGGAACGGGAGGCGGTGTCATCCCTCATGCACGGGCATGAGAGTCGCAGCCTCAACGTCATCACCGGGCTCGTGCCGACAAGCTCGCTTCAAGGCCCTCCCACCTCATCCTGAGGAGCAGCCGTGAGGCTGCGTCTCGAAGGAGGATCCAGAGCGCACTGAAACCTCCTTCGAGACGGTCGCTCCTCGACCTCCTCAGGATGAGGTGAGAGGGAGACGAAGCCGGATGGAAAGACGTGGATGGCCGGGACGAGCCCGGCCATGACGGGAGTGGGTTTGTAGCGATGCGGAATCCTAAAAAAGGCTCAGCTGCCCCGTCTCCTTCGGCGGCACCTTGAACAGGTCCTTCCTCAGCTTCAGATTTCGCTTGTTCAATCCGAGCCGCTCGGCGGCGGTCTCGAATCTCCGGCCGAGCATCCAGGCATAGGGGCCGATGCCGGATTGGCGGGTGCTCCATTCGGCATCGTAATCCTTGCCGCCGCGCGCCTCCTGCAGCAGCGTGAAGACGTGCTTGAGCTTGTCCGGGTAATGCTCGGCGAGCCAGTCGCGCATCAGGTCCTTGAGGTCGTGGGGCAGGCGCAGGAGCACGTAGCCCGCCTCCAGCGCGCCGGCTTCGGCGCAGGCCTTCAGGATCGCCTCGATCTCGTGGTCGTTGATCGCCGGGATGATGGGGGCCACCAGGACCGACACCGGAATGCCGGCCTCGGTGAGCTTCCTGATCGTCTCAAGGCGCTTCGCTGGCGCGGCGGCGCGGGGCTCCATGCGGCGGGCGAGCTTCGGGTCGAGCGTCGTGACCGAGATCGCCACCTTGGCGAGCTGCTTTCCGGCCATCCGGCTCAGGATGTCGATGTCGCGGGTGACGAGGGCGGACTTCGTCACGATGCCGACGGGATGGTTCATCCGGTCCAGCACCTCGAGGATGGAGCGCGTGACGCGGAAGCGCCGCTCGACCGGCTGGTAGGGATCCGTGTTGGACCCCAGCGCAATCGTCGTCGGCTGGTAGTTCGCGGCCCGCAGCTCCTTGTCCAGGAGTTCCGCCGCGTTGGGCTTGGCGAAGATCTTGGTCTCGAAATCGAGGCCCGAGGACAGGCCCTGGAAGGCGTGGGTGGGCCTGGCGAAGCAATAGGAGCAGCCGTGCTCGCAGCCGCGATAGGGATTGATCGACTTCTCGAAGAGGATGTCGGGCGAGTCATTCCTTGTGATGATCGTGCGCGGCTTCTCGACGATGACCTCGGTCGGCAGCGGAGGAAGCTCCTCCTCGATGTCCCAGCCGTCGTCGAAGCCTTCGCGCTGCGTCGGCTCGTAGCGCCCGGACGGGTTCGCGGAGGCGCCCCGGCCGCGGCGGCGATCCACCTCGACGCGATAGGCCGGATCGTCCATGCGCCGCCGCGCGGCCTCGGCCGCCTCCAGGGGCGTGCGCTTCACGGGCCGGGTGCGGAAAGGGTCGCGGGCAGGATCTTTGGCGCGAACGCTCATGGCGGCCTCAAGCGAATCTGTCTTGGAAGCCCCAAGCTTAAGAACAAAACAGGAACAAAATCAAGAGGGCATCGGTGAAATTGCCCTAGCGACGTTCAGGCGAAGACGGGCTATATGTTTCTTATGATTACCGTTCTCGTTCGCGTTACCCATGGACCGGAGGCGCTTGCCGCCACCTTGGGCGCCCTCGTTCCTGCCGTCGCCGCCGGGCTGATCGGCGATGCCGTCATCCTGGCCGACAGGCCGGATGAAACCCTGGCGAAGGTGGCCGATGCCGCCGGGGCGAACCTGGTGATTGCGCAGCGGGGCTCATGGGCGGAGGGCGCAAAGGTCGCCCGGCGCGACTGGCTCCTGTGCCTCGACGACGGCGACATTCCGCAGGAGGGCTGGATCCGGGTGCTCGACCGGTTCGTGGCCCTCTCCAGGCCCGAGCACGGGCTGGCGCGGATGCGGCGTCAGCGGGCCGGCATGGTCGATGCCCTGGTCAGCCTGTTCGCCCGCTCGTCGGTGCGGGGAGGAGATCTGGTCCATCGCCGCGTGCTGCTGAACGAGGTGAGGGCGCGCATGCCCGTGCGGCTCTCGGCCACCATCGAGCGCGATCCCGTGTTCGGGTGAACCCGTTCAGGCCTTTAGTTTTCCGCGCTTCAGATGCTCGTCGAGGCGCGGCATGATCTCGACGAAATTGCACGGCCGGTGCCGGTAATCGAGCTGGGTGGCCAGGATGCCGTCCCAGGCGTCCTTGCAGGCGCCGGGGGAGCCCGGCAGTACGAAGACGAAGGTCGTGCCCGCGACCCCCGCGGTCGCCCGCGACTGGATCGTCGAGGTACCGATCTTGTCGTAGGAGATGCGGTGGAAGATGGCGGAGAAGCCCTCCATCCGCTTGTCGAACAGGGGCTCGATGGCTTCCGGCGTCACGTCGCGGCCGGTCAGGCCTGTGCCACCGGTGGTGATAACCACGTCGACGGTGGGATCGGCGACCCAGCCCCGCACCCTGGCGCGGATCGCTTCCACGTCATCCTGCACGATCGCCCGGTCCGCCAGCCGATGGCCCGCCTTGGTGAGGCGCTCGGCGAGAGTCGAGCCCGACTTGTCGTCCTCCAGCGAGCGCGTGTCGGAGATTGTCAGCACGGCGATGCCGAGTGGAACGAAGGGAAGAGTGTCGTCGATGCCGGGCATAGTTGGGCCTTAACTTCTGGGGCGTTCGCCTCTCCCGTCATACCCGGCCTTGTGCCGGGTATCCACGTCTTAGAGGACCGAACCAAGTTCGGGATCGGCTATGACGGAGGTCAAATTAAAGCCTGCTCGCCCGGAACGTATCGCAGGACTGGATCTGCCCGGTTTTCAGGCCCGTGGTGAGCCAGCGCATGCGCTGCTCGGACGAGCCGTGGGTGAAGCTGTCGGGCACGACGCGGCCCTGGCTCTGCTTCTGCAGCCGGTCGTCGCCGATGGCTTCGGCGGCGCGGATCGCCTCCTCGATGTCGCCGGGCTCGAGTGATTGCCAGCGCTGGTTGGAATGGTGGGCCCAGACCCCGGCGAGGCAATCCGCCATCAGCTCGACGCGCACCGAGAGCTGGTTTCCTTCAGCCCGTCCGACCTGCTGCTGCCGCTCCTGAACGCGGGGCAGGATGCCGAGCTGGTTCTCGACGTGGTGACCGACCTCGTGGGCGAGCACATACGCATAGGCGAAATCGCCGCCGGCGCGGAAGCGCTGCTGCATTTCCTGGAAGAAGGAGAGGTCGATGTAAACCGTCTGGTCGAGCGGGCAGTAGAACGGCCCCATGGCCGATTGCGCGCCGCCGCAGCCGGACCGGGTGGCGCCCGAGAACAGCACGAGCTTCGGGGCCTGATACTGCCGGTTGGCCTGCTGCGGCAGCACCGTGTTCCACACGTCCTCCGTGTTGCCGAGGACGGCGGAGGCGAAGCGGCCCATCTCGTCCTGCGGGGTGCCCTGGCGGCCCTGCTGCTGCTGGTAGCCGGAGCCTCCGCCCGTCATCATCTCGGCGCCGCCGATCAGGATGCGCGGATCGATGCCGAGCGCCCAGCCGAGGAGGCCGAGGACCACGATGGTTCCGATGCCCAGCCCGCCTGCTCGACCCGGCATTCCCATGCCGCGGCGGTCTTCCACATTGGACGAGGTTCGAAAGTCTTCCCAGCGCATGATCCACCTTCCAGCCGCGGCATGAAGCTCCGCAGGGGCTTAAGGCGTAAGCATAGAGACCGGTTCCGAGTCGGGCTACAGGCCTGCCTCTTACTCCCGGCCGTCCAGTGCCCGTCGCAGAGCCTGGAAGTCCCGCCAGCCGAGCCGCTTCTGCAGGGGCTGGCGCAGGAGGTAGGCCGGGTGCAGGGTCGGCAGCGCCCTGATCTCCCGCCCGTCCTCGGTCTTGTAACTATACCAGCGTCCGCGGGTGCGGAGAATGCCGTCCTTGAGGCCGAGCAGGTTCTGGGCGGCCGGGCCGCCGAGGCAGAGCAGGAATTCCGGGCTCGCCAGCTCGATCTGGCGCGCGATGAACGGCTTGCAGATCGCCACTTCCTGCGGGGTCGGGGTGCGATTGCCCGGGGGACGCCAGGGCACGATGTTGGCGACGTAAACCTGGCTGCGGTCGAGCCCGATCGTCGCGAGCATGCGGTCGAGCAGCTGGCCGGAGCGGCCCATGAAGGGCTTGCCGATCCGGTCCTCATCTGCGCCGGGGGCCTCGCCCACCAGCATCACGCGGCCTTCCGGGTTGCCGTCCGCGAAGGCGAGGTTCTTGGCCGAGAACTTCAGGGCGCAACCTTCGAAGCCTGCGAGGATGGCCTCGAGCTCCTCGAGGGATCGGGCATGGCGCGCCTGCTCGCGGGCCATGCTGGCCACCTCCTCCGGGGCGCTCGCGGCCGCTTTCGGCAGGGCCCGGGGGGAGGGAGCGGGCGCGGCAGGGCGGGAACCCTTGGACGCGGGAGCCTGAGCCGCGGCCGGGGGGCGCTCGGCCTTGGGTTCGGCAAAGCGATTGTGCGGGGTCTCGTCGAGCGCGAGATCCACACCTGCCTCGACGTGGAAGTCGAGCAGCGCCTGGAGAGCATCGCGGTCGGAAGGGGCATCCTGCATGGATCGTATGTAAGCATTCCGAGGTCTGTGGACAACTCGGACCTTCAAAGGATCCGACGGATCCTGCAGCCGGCTCCGGGACGCTTGGCCGTGCCGGGGCCGGGATGTCGCCGGGCCGCCGTCACGTCCCCGTTTCGCGTCCCATCAAGGCGTCGAGATGGAAGGCCGTCGACTTCGCCAGGCCCTCGAGGTCGTAGCCGCCTTCGAGCACGGACACGATCCGCCGGCCGCAATGGCGGTCGGCGAGATCCATCAGCTTCTGCGTCGCCCAGGCGAAGTCCGATTCCGTGAGGTTCAGGCTGGCGAGCGGGTCGCGCCAATGGGCGTCGAAGCCTGCCGAGATGACGATCAGGTCCGGGGCGAAGGAATCGATCCGGGGCAGGATCGCGGTCTCGACCGCCTCGCGGAAGGCCTCGCTGCCGTCGCCCGCGCTCAAGGGCGCGTTGACGATGGTGCCGTGCTCGCCCGTCTCGGACAGGGAGCCGGTGCCGGGATAGAGGGGGGCCTCGTGGGTCGAGCAATAGAGCACGCTGGCATCGGACCAGAAGATGTCCTGCGTTCCGTTGCCGTGGTGGACGTCCCAGTCGAAGATCGCGACCCTCTCGGCGCCGTGGCGCGCCTGGGCATGGCGCGCCGCGATGGCCGCGGTGTTGAAGAAGCAGAAGCCCATGGCCCGGATGCGCTCGGCATGGTGGCCCGGCGGGCGCATGGCCACGAAGGCGTTGGTCGCCCGGCCCGACATGACCTCGTCCACCGCCAGTACCGCGCCGCCGGCGCCCCGGAGGGCCGCCTCGTAGGTGCCCGGCGACATCACCGTATCGTCGTCGATCCTGACCAACCCCTCCCGGGGGCTGATGTCGCGCAGGCGGACGATGTATTCCCGCGGATGCGCAAGGGCGAGGCTTTCCATCTCGGCCATCGGCGCCTGCTCGCGGACGAGGGAGGTGAACCGCTCCTTCTCCAGCGCGCGCTCGATGGCGCGGATGCGGTCGGGCCGTTCGGGATGTCCAATCGGGGTCTGGTGGTCGAGGCTGGCCGGATGGGCGATGTAGAGCGTGGACATGGGCCTTCTTGGGTCAGGATCGCCGCGAGTGTCGCAGCGTCACGAGCGGCTGTCTATGTTGTTGCGATGCAACACTTTCCGATGCGGAGCCGTGCCATGGTGTATTTCGATTCGACTCGATGACGTCACGGCCTATAACCCGGCTCGAAACGAAATCCTGTCTCGCCCCGAGCGTCACCCTGCAGAGCTTTACACGATGCGCCTTTTCCGTCTGCCCCTTCTTTTGGCAATGATCGCGGCTCTGGCCGGATGCAACTTCAAGGGCGTCCCCGACCCCCAGGTGTCGGCCCGCGATTCCGAGTGGATGGCGAAGGTCCCGAAGGCCGAAGAGGATCCCCGGTTCGGCCGCTACCTGATCGACGATCCGACCGGCGAGGCGCCGGGCACCATCGTGGTCGACACGAAGGAGCGCCAGCTCTATCTCGTCCAGCCGAACCGGAAGGCGATCCGCTACGGCGTCGCCGTCGGCGACGAGGCCTATGGCTGGACCGGCACGGCCACCATCGCCCGCAAGGCGGAATGGCCCGACTGGCATCCGCCGGCCGAGATGAAGGCCCGCTGGCCGCATGTCCAGTACACGAAGGGCGGCCCGGACAACCCGCTCGGCGCGCGTGCGCTCTATCTCTATGAGGGCAACAAGGACACGCTCTATCGCATCCACGGCACGAACGAGCCGGAGAAGATCGGCCACGCGGTGTCCTCGGGCTGCATCCGGATGCGCAACATCGACGTGATCGACCTCTACAACCGCGTGGGCGTGAACGCGAAGGTCGTCGTCCGCTGACGCAAGGATATGGGGAATACGAAAAGAGCGCCCTCGAGGGCGCTCTTTTCGTTTCGGAATCCGGATCAGCCCAGCATGGCTTCCTTGCGCAGGATCGCGGGAAGCTCGGAGGTCTTCGGGCGGCTCTGCTGCAGCTTGGCGGCCTGGACGGCCGCCGCGAGGGCGGGCAGGGCGACGGCCCTGAAGGCCGGAATGGAGCTGGCGTTGTTCTGTTCGACCGGTCGGGTCTCGCGGTCCGTGGCGTGCTGGGTCATGAATCCTCTCACTCAATGGGCTGTCTACTGCAACCTGCCCTTATGATCCGCCCGCCTGTGACTGCTTTGGGCAGACCTGTGATCATGTGCTGGCTTGGCTGCAGATGAATGAGACAAGCTGAATCAATCCTTAACGGTGCAACATTCCCGTCAAAGGCTTCTGGTGGAGTCTGCAAGCCTGCTTATTCTTCTGCCTACTCTCCCAAGCCCTCATCCTGAGGGGGATCGTAAGGTCCGTCTCGAAGGACGAGGGCGGTTCCGATGCTCAAGGCTGTGCGCGCTCGCACCTTTTGCAAAGGCCACGGCATCGAGCGTCGCGGATGCTATCGGGGCTTGGACGAGCGGGCGTCTTCCTCGCCCCGCGCCCGGTCGCGCCAGGCCAGGACGATGCGCTCGAGGTCGGCCAGGTCCTGGGCAGGGAGCGTTCCGAGGGTGCGCATGACATAGGCGCGCTGCGCGCCCATCCCGCGATTGGCGAGGTCGCGGCCCTTGGCCGTCAGGTACAGGGCATTGGAACGCCGGTCGCCCGGGATCGAGCGCCGCTCGACCAGGCCCGCCTCGACCATGCGGTCGAGAAGTCCCGACACATTACCCTTGGTCACGTAAAGCCGCTCCGCCAGCTCCTGCTGGCTCATGCCCTCGCGCTCCGTGAGCGTGGACAGGAGATCGAACTGTGGAATCGACAGGCCCAGTTCTTTCAGCTCCGAGGCGACCGCATTGGTCGCCCGGCGGTTCAGGCGGATGAAACGGAACCAGATCCGCAGCGGATCGGAGGCCTCGATGGGAGCAGGGGCGGGCGAGAGAGACGTCAAGGGCTTCGGGCTCCTGGTACAGGCTAACAGTTTACATTGAAACCGTTCCCGCCGTCACCCCTGGCAGATAGGAGGAGCATCCTGTGGGCAGATTTCCGTGCCGGAGTGGAACAAAGGCAAAGCTTCCGCTTTCTTGTCCACCCACCCCGTCACCGGCCAACGGCTGAAAGCTTTGGAAAAACAGGTGCCAACCCGACAAGGCGAGCCGCTTCTCAGCCAAGAGGAGTGGCGCGCGCTCAAAGAGGTTTGTAAGACGACCTGATGCGCCGTCTCATCATCGAAGAACCTGTTTCCCGCCCAGCGAAGTGGTCTCCCGCGCTGGCGTGGTTCGCGCTCGTCGTGAGCGCGCTCGCCATGCTGCTGATCCGCTTCGGTCGCATCGATTACCAATCGGGCTTCACCGCGCTCGGCGCGAGCGTCGCCATCGCGCTCCTGGCGGTGGGCATGTCGTTCCTCGGTTTCGTCCGGATCTGGCAGGAGGGCCGCCAGGGGCTGGGGAGCGCCATCAAGGGGCTGGTCATCGCGGCGTTCGTCCTCGCCTATCCTGGCTTCCTGGCGCTCAAGGCCGTGACCCTGCCGCCGATCGCCGATGTGAGCACCGACACGGAGGACCCGCCGGTCTTTTCCCGCTCCCGCGCCGCGCTCCAGGCTCGTGACGGCCGCGTTCCTCCCGACGTCCCGCCCGAGGCGCGGGAGATGCAGCGGGCGTCCTATGTGCAGATCGCGCCGCTCACGCTGGATATCGGACCGGACGAGGCCTTCGCCATCGTGCAGAAGGCGGCCCAGAACCTCGGCTGGCAGGTGATCGAGGCCGTGCCGCCCGGCGGGCGCGTCGGCCTGGGACGGCTGGAGGCGGTCTCCCGCTCGCTCATCCTCAAGTTGCCGAGCGACATCACGGTGCGGGTCCGCCCGCGCGTCGACGGCGCGCGCATCGACATCCGCTCGGCATCCCGCTTCGGCAGCCACGACCTCGGCGTCAACGCGGGCTATATCCGAGACTTCCTCGAAGAGGCCTCGAACCTGGCGATCGCGGTGCGCTAAAGCATCGGACCCAAAAGTGGACTTGCACTTTTGGGATCCACCCGATGCTTCCTTCAGGAATGAGAGCATCGTTCTCGCGGAAAACCGGGTCCACTTTTCGCTGACGCGGCCCTCTGGGTCCGCACGATGCTCTAATCACGCCAGCCGGTACTCGCTGTCGAGGGCAGGGATGCCGTCCACGGCGGCCTGCCCCTTGGCGACCAGATCCTCCAGATGCGCGAAGACCGAGAGGCCCGCGGCCCCGACCAGGGCCGGGTTCAGGCCCTGGTAGATCGCGGCCACGATCTCGGGGATCGTCCGGTCGCCGGCCTTCAGCCGGTTGAGGATCGAGGCCTCGCGCTGGCGCCGGTGGTGAACGAGGGCGCGCACGAAGCGCCGGGGCTCCTGCACCGGGCCGCCATGGCCCGGCCAGTAGAGGGTCTCCTCGCGGCCCCTCAGCTTGTCGAGGGAATCCATGAAGGCGCTCATCGATCCGTCGGGCGGCGCGACCACGGTGGTGGACCAGGCCATCACGTGATCGCCGGAGAACAGCGCCTTCTCCTCGGGCAGCACGAAGGCGAGGTGGTTGGCCATGTGTCCCGGCGTGGCGAGCGCTTCGAGGGTCCAGCCCGGACCCTCGACGGCGTCGCCCTCGCGCATTTCCCGGTCGGGCGCGTAGTCCCGGTCGGAGCTGGCCTCGAGGGAGTTCACCTCGCCGGAGAACAGGGGGCGCGCGCTGTGGTGGGGCGCGCAGCCGACGATCTCGGCTCCCGTGGCGGCCTTGATGGCGCGGGCGGCGGGGGAATGGTCCTTGTGGGTATGGGTGACGAGAATGTGGGTCACCGTCTCGCCCCGCACCGCGTCGAGGAGCGTATCCATATGGCCGAGGACATCGGGACCGGGATCGATGATCGCGACGCGTCCCGAGCCGACGATGTAGCTGCAGGTGCCGGTGAACGTGATCGGGCCCGGGTTGCCGGCGACGATTCGGCGGACGAGGGGGCTCACGCGCACGCATTCCCCGGCCTGGGCCGGAGGGCGGATGTCGAAGGTGAGATCGTCGGCCATGCGGGAATCCTCACGGAGGCTCTCCTTTGTTAAAGAGCGCATCCTTCATTTAAAGAGCGCATCGGTAGGGGGCGGAAAACCGGATCCACTCGTTGACGCGGCCCTCTGGGTCCGCACGATGCGCTAGACCATCTGGGCTACCTAACCCACCTCGACACAGTCGCAAGGGTTTTTCGCCCCGGGCCGTCGGAAGGGTGTCGACAGGATCCGGAAAGGCTCGAACCTTCGCTTGAGGCACGGGCCGGACCTCCCTATAAGGCTTCATGAGCCGCCGCGCGAATGGCGGAACGATCTGGAGATTCGATTCATGACGACCGGCGTCTCTTCGCTGCCTTCTCAGTCGACCCTCGTCGGCCTTCTCTGGCCGTCCCGGGACGATGCCCGCCTCGCGGCACTGCGCGCCATCGTGCTGATGGTCGCCGGCACGGCGCTTCTCACCCTGTCCGCCAAGGTCCAGGTGCCGCTGCCCTTCGTCCCCATGACGCTGCAGACCCTGGTCGTGCTGCTCATCGGCGCGTCCTACGGCTGGCGCCTCGGCGGCGCGACGGTCGCCCTGTACCTCACCGAGGGCGCCATGGGCATGCCGGTCTTCGCGGGCCCGACCGCCGGGATCGGCTATCTCATGGGTCCGACCGGCGGCTTCCTCTTCGGCTTCCTGGCCGCCGCCGTCGTGATGGGCTTCATGGCCGAGCGCGGCTGGGACCGGTCTCTCCCGCGCGTCATCGTCATGATGGCCATCGGCCATGCGGTGATCTTCGCCTTCGGCCTCGGGCAGCTGTCCCTGGTCATGCCCTTCGCCAAGGCCTGGACCGTGGGCGCCGCCCCGTTCGTGGCCGCGACCCTCGTGAAGACCGCCCTGGCCGTGGCCCTCATGCAGGCGGCCTGGTCCGTGACCCGCCGCGGCGGCAAGGCCTGATCGAGTCCTTCAAGACGATGCGTTTCGGAAGCCGCCTTCGGGCGGCTTCTTCATTTTCGGGGCAGGGCCCGCGATCAGCCGGCCGAATGCACCAGGCGGAGCTTGGGCTTCGCTTTGACGGTGCCATGGAGGAACGTGATCTCCGCCCATTCCCCGTCGCCGCCGTTGTCCTCGACGCGGTAGCCCATCTGCCTGGCGATGGCCTCGACCTGGCTGAGGTTCGACCGCGCGATCCAGCGGGAGAACTCGCTCAGTCTCTGGTCCATCAGAACGGCGATCATGCCGATCTCGACGCCTTGATCGAAGTCCTCGCTGCGGCCGGGAAAACGCAGCCGCAAACCGTCGTCCAGGTGGATATGTCGCATGATGGGAAGCCCCCAAATCACCCTTTCCGGGCACCTTTTGTTGGAATGTATCAAGGAACGCCGGCCGCTGGAAGGCGGCATGGACGCGCATCCGGGCCTCCTCCGGACGGAACCGGGAACTTGCCCGGCGAGCCGCTCATTAGCCCTGTGATCGTTGAGAAATCCGGAGGGCTCCCATGGCCGAACGCAGGATCACCGCCTTCTTCGACACCTATGACGAGGCCGCGCGGGCGGTGGAGCGGCTGGAGGCGGCCCATATCCCGCATTTCGAGATCAGCCTCGTCTCCAACAACTTCGGCGACGCCTACACGCACCACGCGACACGCTCCTTCGACGGGGAGCGATCCTCCCACGAATTCGCCGAGGCGACCGCCGCCGCCGGCTCGGTCGCCGGGGCGGGCGTCGGCCTCCTGGCAGGGCTCGGCACCGTCGCGATTCCCGGCTTCGGGCCCGTGGTCGCGGCAGGCTGGATCGTCTCGACCCTCGTGGGCGCCGGCGCCGGCGCCGCCGTGGGCGGTCTCGCGGGAGCGCTGGCGGATGCCGGCTTGAGCGACGAGGAGGCCCGGAATTATGCCGAAGGCGTTCGCCGCGGCGGAGCGCTCGTGACCGTGAAGGCCGACGAGGCACAGAGGGACAGGGTGGTGGCGATCCTCGATGACGAGGGCGAGATCGAACCGGGCGAGGAGGAGAGGGCCAGACACGAGGCTCCAGCCCCGCCGATCGGCGCCGCCGCTTCCACCACGACAGGTCTCATCACGGATCTGATGCCGGTTCCTTTCGACGATGAGGAAGAGGACCATACGCTCCATGTCGAGCTCGAGGACGAGCGCCTGCGCCGCCCCACGGGCACGCGGTCCGAATAGGAGACGAATGGAAGAAGGCGAGCGGCAGGAGATGCCGCTCGCCTTCCACATCCTCAATTCACGCGATCAGGCGGCGCGGCCATTGCGCAGGATGCGGTCCAGGCTCCACGCGCCACCGCCTGCCGCGGCGATGAAGAGGAACACGAAGCAATAGAGAATGGCCGCATCGCCGCCGTTCAGAACCGGATAGAAGCTGCGCGGCGCATGGGCGATCCAATAGGCGCAGGCCATCAGGCCCGAGAGGACGAAGGCGACGGGACGCACGAACAATCCGGGGACCAGCAGCGCTCCGCCGACGATTTCCAGAACACCCGCGATCCAGGGAAGGCTGAAGGCTGCCGGCCCAGGATTGGGGGAGACCGGGAAGCCGAGAAGCTTCTGCGTGCCATGCGCCATGAAGATCAGGGCGGCAACGATGCGCAGGATGCTGAGAAGGCGCGGCGCCCAAACGGTCTCGAGTTGGGTGGTGTTCATCAAGAAATCTCCAGGCTGACAAAAATTCAGCGGATGGCTCGGCCGATCCGCTTGCAGGCGCGCTCCCGATACAGGCTCGGCCCGGATCTTCCCACCCCTCAAAGCGCAGCTACCGGTAACGAATTGCTTACCACGTTCCCAGATGCGTTTGATCCGCAGCCGGACTGAGGCGTTTCTCCTGTGCCAGCAGACAGGAGGCTTCCATGACCATTCTCGATCCGAAGACGGGTCAGCTCGTCACCATCGACCTCACCTCCAAGCCGCGCCGCCGGTAAGGGAACCCGAAGGCGCTGCCGAACGGCAGCGCGGCTCGATTGCAGTTCATCCGAATTCCTGTTCGCCTCCCACTTTTTTGATCGTTCGCCCCGCTGAACGAATGCGCAGAACGCCTTATCTTGACGTCCAGCAGCATGGACACGTGCCCCGACGCACATCGCAAGCGTGACATCCTGTCGATGGCCGAAAGGGGCTGGAACCCTTGCTCCGCAAGGGCATTGGCTAACAGGAATGGTCTCACCGCGAACGCCAGGGCCACGGTTTGTCGGCTTTCCAACGGGCAACCGGACCGTTGGCGTTCTGTGTTTCTGAAAAGATCGGCAATTGAGGAGAGTCGGATGGCTCTGACCGGACGTTTCAATCTTCGCAAGACCTTGACCGGCCGCATCGTCCTGCAGGTCGAGGAGGAGGTGACGGGCTTCTGGAGCCGGATGTTCGGCAAGGCGAAGCTGCACCGCCGCTGGCGCGACGCGAATGTTCTCGATCTCGCTGCGCCCGAACTGCGAAGCCTCGTCGATCTGCGCTTCCGCCCTCGCTACATGCCTCCAACCAACGAGACGCCGCAGGAATGGTCGAAGACCCCGCGTCAGCTCGAGGCCCTTCCGGCCCAGACCCTTCATTATGAGACCTATCCGGAGGACGGGCGCTTCTCGACCCACTGAGGAGCGTCGCGATCATCCGTCAATGGGCCGGAGCCGATCCCGGTCCTGGACGGCCGGAAGGCGTTCCGTCAGGATTCATTCCGTATTTCCTGTAAGTCGCCTGCTCGTCCTCTTCGTCCGCCGCCTTCACGCGGGCTTCGCTCTTGGCCTGGTAGGCCTGGTTGGACACGTTCACGCCGATCAGCAGCGGGATCGATGCCGCGCCCGTCTTGTCCATGGAGGCCGCCATGGCGGCGACTCCCTGGGCTGTGCCGAGGGCGCGCGCCTCGGCCTCCAGTTCGGTATGGACCCGCGCCGATGCGGATCCAGGCTCGTTGGGGCCAGGACTGGCGGCGGTCATCGGACCGGCGCTTTGGCACCCAGCGAGGGCGATCAGGAATGCCACGGCAAGGGCGGGCTCTCTTGGTGCTGACGGCAATGGTTTCGACCTGTTATGACGTAGCGGTACTTCGCCACCTTAACATGCTGCCGCTTGGACCTCTCCCATCCATCCATAGGGGCTTTGGCCGATTTGTTGGGCAGAGCATCCTTGGCGAAGTAGAACCGGTTCGCCGCCGCAATAAGGCGGTGAGCCGAGGACGAGAGCTGATTCCACGCCCGGGGGAACAGCGCCGGCACATGTCCGCCGCCTTCGAAGCTCCATGGCCTGTCGAGGGCTTGTGTTCGTAAAAGGAAAAAGGCTGCTCAAGGAGATGCGGCGCGAGCGCATAAGCGCTTCTGCCGCCAGGGATGGATTTTCGGAAAGAAATGGTCGGAGTGGCAGGATTTGAACCTGCGACCCCCACGTCCCGAACGTGGTGCGCTACCAGACTGCGCTACACTCCGACACCGAAAATCCTCGGGAGGCCGGTCTTATAGCGGCGGGGAGGGAGCGCCGCAAGGGGAGAATTCGACCTTTCTTGCAGAACCTGACCAAGCGCAAAACGGTGTTGCCAGCCGTCATCGGGCCGATTATGTACACGCCACACTCGGTGGGGCGTCGCCAAGTGGTAAGGCAGCGGTTTTTGGTACCGCCATTCCCAGGTTCGAATCCTGGCGCCCCAGCCATCTCCCGATCGATACCGATTTCCCCCTAGCATTCCGCCGCTCTCTTCATTCGGAGGGACGTCGCCGGCATGAAGACCGATGGCGCGTGACGATGCGGATCCGCATCGTCACGCGCGAGAGCGGCCGTGCGGAATGCGCCGGTCGCTCTTGTGCGATGTGGGGGGTTACCCAATGCGGGCGCGCAGCGGGGCGGCCGAGCCGAGGCTGAGGGATACGGGCTTTACGGCGAATGCGCCGTCGCCGATCAGAACGTGAGCAAGGGCGGCAAGCGCCAGGAAGGCGGGATATTCCCAGCCGCCGTTGGGCGCATTGAACACCCAGCCGTTCGGAGCATGCACGAGCAGGGCGCCCAGGAGAACCGGCAGGAGCAGGATGGAGACTGCGCGGCTATAGAAGCCCAGCAGGATGGCGAGGCCGCCGATCAGCTCGGCCAGGATGATGGGCCATGCGAGGGCGGACGGGAGACCGACCTGCGTGAGGAAACCGGCAAAGCCCGGAACGGTGAACACGGCGATCTTCAGATAGGCGTGGGCGATGAACATGATGCCAAGAGCCGCACGCAGGGCGAAAGCACCATAGGGAGCAAGGCGGGTATCGATCATGGTTTTGTCTCCGGGACCTCCGTGGTCCGTGTGCCAAGAACCTGATCCTTTCCATAATGCAAATCAATATAGCGCATTGCATCGAATGCATTGCGTCAATGCAAAGAAGAGCCTCCGGCGACCTTCTGTGGGTGGGCGCCGAGCGGCGCCCTTATTCCGGTGGAGATGTCCGTGGAGACCGCCCCTCGATCGGGTAGGCGGGATCGTTGTATCCGGGCGTGGAGGGATGCCCGGTCGGCACGAGGCCGTCGACGAGCGCCTCGTCCTCGGCGGTGAAGCGATAGTCGAGGGCTTTCAGGTAATCGTCCCACTGGTCCTCCGTGCGCGGGCCTGCGATCACCGCCGTGATGAAGCGATTGTTCAGGACCCATCCCACGGCGAACTGACCCGCGGTGATCCCACGGGCCTCCGCGTGACGCCTGATATCCTGCGCGATCCGCAGCGATTCCGGACGCCACTCGGTCTGCATCATCCGCGCGTCCTGCCGGTCGGCGCGGCTCGCCTCGGGCGGCGGAGAATCGGGGCTGTACTTTCCGGTGAGGACGCCGCGCGCGAGCGGGGAATAGGGCACGACGCCGAGGCCGTAGTAGTCGCAGGCCGGCAGATGCTCGACCTCCGGCATCCGGTTCATGGCGTTGTAGTAAGGCTGGCTCACCACCGGGCGGTCGATGCCGAGCTCGTCGCAGAGGCGGCAGATCTCGGCCACGCGCCAGGCGCGATGGTTCGAGACACCGAAATGTCGGATCTTGCCCTGACGCACGAGGTCGCCCATGGCGCGCACCGTCTCCGACAGGGGCGTCGCGTGATCCTCCTTGTGAAGGTAATAGATATCGATCCAGTCCGTGCCGAGGCGCCGCAGGCTCGCCTCCGCGGCCTCCATGATGCGACGGCGCGAGAGGCCGCGTTCGTTGGGGCCGGGTCCGGTCGGGTTGGCGACCTTCGTGGCGAGAACCCAATGAGAGCGATGCGGATTGACCGCTCGTCCCGTGATCTCCTCGGAGCGTCCTTCGGTGTAGACATCCGCCGTATCGATGAAGTTCACGCCGGCCTCGCGCGCCTTCGCGATGATGCGCGCGGAGAGCGCTTCGTCCGTCGGGCCGCCGAACATCATCGTGCCGAGGCAGATCGGTGAAACCTTGAGGCCGGAGCGGCCCAAGCTGCGGTAGTCCATGCGAAGCTCCGTCATCGTTCTGGTTGGAAGATAGGGCGATTGTTCAGACATCTCTATGGGCGAGGACCGGGAGCCGTTCATCGCAGAGCATACGGATCTGTCCCGTCGGCCTGACCTCCAAAGCGGCTGCACATCTCTCGCCGGACCCGGACGGACAGCCGGTCCGGATCGAGATCCACGTCGTCCTCCGTGACCACGGAACCTGCGGCGACATCGCGCGTCAGGCGGATTCCGTGCGCGAGACCGATGGGAAGCATGCGACGAGCCTTGCTGCGGCCTGCCGGCGCCAATCGTCCGTAGACAGTATAGCCGCCCTCGCCATCGAGATTGTCTCCTGTCCTGAGATCGCGCTTGGCAACCGCCACCGCATCGCCGCGCCATGTCCGGCACGAGCCCGTCGGCTCACCGCGCAGGGCCGCACTCAGAACAGAGATCGACAGCTCGAGGCCGATCAGGTGGAAGGGCTTGTACATCGCCGCATAGCGGCTGGTCGAATCCGTCGGAAGACCGTATTGCCTGAAGCAGGCCGCCGCATAATCGTTAGGGGCCCTGAGCACCACATAGACACCCCAGCGGAGATCCCGGAATACCGATCTTCCGTCGCGCTCCAGCGAGGACACCACCTCCACCATGCCGTCCCGTTCGAGCTGACCGCCCACGGCACGCGGACGAAGGACATGCGCGAGATCGTCGACACCGCAGGGAGGGAAGAGCAGTCCGTCCTCCGGCACGTCGAGGTCGCAGGCATTCGCGATGGCGGCCATCTCGATGGCGGACTTGGTGCCGTCGAGGAAGGAGTTGAACATCTGCGGATTCATGCCCGCCGCCTTGGCCTGCTCCGGCGTCAGGCCGTAATGCATCCAGACGTCGTCCGGGGTGACATTATGATAGGCGGGAAGATACTTCGTTCCCTTACCCGCGGCGGCGACCGTGAATCCTGCGGCGCGCGCCCAGTCCACCATCTCGGATACGAGCGCCGGCTGGTCGCCATAGGCCATCGAGTAGACGACGCCGCGCTCGCGCGCCTTCTCGGCGAGGAGCGGGCCTGCCAGGACATCGGCTTCCACATTGACCATGATGATGTGCTTGCCCGCCTCGATGGCCGCGAGCGCATGTTTGATTCCCGCCTCGGGATGGCCGGTCGCCTCGATCACGACTTCCACGTCGCCGGCTTCGCACGCGTCCGTTCCATCCGTGGAGAAGCGTGTATCCGCGATTCTCCCTTCGTCCCAGCCCACGGTTCGGCAGGCCGCCCGCGCCCGGTCCGGATCGAGATCGACGATCATGGCGACCTCGAGGCCCGCAACGGTCGGCACCTGCGCGAGAAACATCGAGCCGAACTTGCCGGCACCGATGAGCGCCACCCGAACCGGGCGGCCCACCTCATGTCGCTGACGGAGCAACGCTGACAGGTTCATGGCATCTGGCCTCCAGACTGGGTTTCCTCGTCAGGGCAGGCTCGAAGCTGGGACGGCGCAAGTCAATGGCCTTCATCGGTTTGCGCGAGGTCGAGCATGGATCGGCGCCGCTTGATTGCCCTCGCCGGACCGATCCAGCCCGCCGTGCAGGAAGCCATCACCCCCGGATGGCGGATCTCATCGCGCGGGCAAGGCGCCGAGAGCCGACAGCTGGGCTTCGGCCTCGGCGAGCGGGATCGCTCCGGGTTTCAGCCCTTCCCGGGCCATCCGGGCTCCGAGTTCCGTGAAATAGGCATTCGCCGGAACCGGCACGCCGTGCAGGCGTCCAAGCAGCACGATCTCGCCGTTGAGATAATCCGTCTCGATCGATCCGCCACCGCGCGAAAGGCTCTGCGTCGTCGAGCTGCCCAGGGAGTCGATTCCGGGGATCGGCTTCTGGTTCATCAGCTGCGCGCGACGAGGATCGGCCTTTCCCACGTCCAGCCACGGGATGCCGGCCGCCGCGTAGGCGGCTTCGGCTTCGGCGCGGAGAAGCGCCTCCAGGTGTTTGTAATCGGCATCGATGCCGAGTGCCGCCTGAAGGATGTTGCTCAGGTTGAGCAGCAGCTTTCCGTACTTGCTCTGCATCACGTCCTGCGAGACGAAGGCGGCGATGTTGGCCGCCTCCAGGGCCTCGGCGAGCTTGTCGTCGTGCGCGTTGCGACCGACGGGAAAGCGTCCGATGTCGAAGATGCCGTGCCGCGGCACGGAGAAGGCGCTGACCTCGCCGGGCGCCGATATGGCCGCCGGCATCATCACCGTCACCCCATGCACCTCTGGAAAGAGGCGCAGAGCCAGCCGCTCGTTGGTCACGCCGTTCTGGATGCAGAAGATGGCCTGCTCCGCGACGCCGGCGGCACGAAGCCGCTCCAGGGCCGCAAGCGTGTCCTGCGTCTTCATCACCAGCAGGATCATGTCGTCTCGCCGAAAGTCGATCTCGGCGGGATCCGACACACAGGGAAAATTCGCCTGAGCTGTCTTCTCGGGCGTGCGCATCAGCAATCCGCCGGCCTGGATGGCCTCGAGATGAGCCCCGCGGGCAATGCCGATCACCTCCTGGCCCGACAGCGCAAGGGCCGCGGCCACCGTCCCACCGATCGCGCCGACGCCGTAGACAATGATCCGCATGATTCTCCTCGTCCGATCAGGTTCGCGCCGCCCACACCATGCCACGTCTCAGGATGGTGCGCATCTCCGGCACATCGAACTCCTTCGCCACGTGGCCGAGGGAGCTGTAGAAGACGCGCCCCTGGCCATGGCGGCGCTTCCAGACGACCGGCATGACGACGCCCTCGATCCAAGGGGCGTGCTCGCCGGAGAATGTCGTCGTGGCGAGAACCTCGTTCGAGGGGTCCACATGCATGTAGTACTGCTCGGAATGGTAGTCGAAGTCCTGGATGCCCTGCATGACCGGATCGTCGGGCCGGGTCACGTTCACGCGGTAGTCGATGATGTTGCCGGGATGGGCCACCCACTGGCCGCCACACATGAACTGGTACTCGACCGCCTCGCGGAAGGCATCGCCCATGCCGCCGTGGAAGCCCGCGAGGCCGGTGCCCTCGCGGACCGCCTGGGAGAGGTTGGCGACCTCGTCCTTTTCGATCTTCGACATGGTGAAGATCGGCACGATGAGACTCATCGTGGAGAGCCGTGGGCTGGCAAAGGCGCGGGTCGATGTTTCCAGGTGAACCTGGAAACCCTCGTCCCGCAGCATGTCGGCTACGATCGCGGCGCATTGCTCCGGCTCATGGCCGTGCCAGCCGCCCCACACGATGAGTGCTTCGCGCATCGTTCGTTCTTTCTGTCGCTTTGATGATGTTCAGGCGGCGGACGCCGTCTGGGGCGGGCCCTTCCAGAGAATCGCCGCGTCGGCATCCTCCAGGACGGCAGGCCGTTCGAGCGTCGTCGTGATCGCGCGTGGCTGTCCCGTCGCCGCGCCTTCGAGGATGCTGTGCATGACCTCCAGAACGTGCAGGCCGAGGCGGCCGCTGGAGCGATGGGGGGTGCCGTTCAGCACGGCGCTCGCGAGGTCGGCGAGGCCGAGCGCGCGGTAGTTCGCCTTGTTCGGGACGTCCGGCGCCCAGTTGGGCGAGCGCCAGTTGGGCGAGCCGAGCGGCATCTCGCCCGAATCCACGGCGCGCCAGTCCCCGCCACGCTCGGTGATCTCCACCTGGCCGCCGAAGAAATTCGGATCGGGCACGCGCATCGACCCTTCGGAGCCGTAGATCTCGATGGCCGGGTGGCCATGCTTCCACACGTCCCAGCTCATGCAGAAGGTCACCTGCGCGCCGGACGCGAATTCGAGCAGCGACATCACATGGGTCGGGGTCTCGACCGCGATGCGCTGGCCCTTGCGCGGCGATTCGGAAGTCACGATCCGCTCGGGGAACCCGATGCTCGACATGGCGATGACGCGCTTTACCGGGCCGATCAGGTTGATGAGAGCGCTCAGGTAGTACGGCGCCATGTCGAGGATAGGGCCGCCGCCGGGCTTGAAGAAGAATTCCGGGTCTGGATGCCAGTGCTCGATGCCGTGCGACATCAGGAAGGCGGTTCCGGACAGGATATGCCCGATCTTGCCCTCGTCGACGAGATTGCGGGCGAGGCGTCCGCCGGCGCCGAGGAACGTGTCCGGGGCGCAGCCGAGATGGAGGCCGCGCGCTTCCGCTTCGTCCACCAGCCGGCGGCCCTGCTCGAAATCCACCGCGAGGGGCTTTTCCGTGAACACATGCTTACCGGCTGAGAGCGCCGCGAGCGACACGCCGAAATGGGCCGCCGGCACCGTGAGGTTGACCACGAGGTCGATGTCCTCACGGGCCAGAAGCTCGTCGACGGTGAGCGCCTCGATGCCGTGCCGGCTCGCCTGTGCCTGTGCCACCTCCGGCCTCATGTCCGCGCAGGCGCGAAGGGTGAGGCCGCGATAGGCGGGGATGTTCTGGAGATAGATGCCCGAAATGTTGCCGCATCCGACGATGCCGACGTTGAGGGAATTCATGATGCTTAATCCTCGATCGTGCGCAGGAAGGCGAAGCTGTTGTGGGCCGTGGCGGCAGGGTCCGCCGGCTTGTCGTGCTCGACCACCATCCATTCGGCGCCCGCCTGGCGGCACGCGCGCCAGAGGTCGCGCCAGTTCAGCACGCCGGAACCGACATCGGCCCAGCCGTCCTGGTCCTCGTTCTGCCCCGCCGGCGCGATGTCCTTCACGTGCGCGGCCGTGATCCTGCTGCGGTAGCGGTCGATCCATTCCTTGGGATCGGCGTTGCCGCGCACGAGCCAGGCCACGTCGACCTGCCAGGCGAGGGGGCTCGATCCGGCGGCCTCGAAGATCAGTTCGAGGGCGGTCTTCGCCCCGTCCTTCGGCGTCAGCTCCCAGTGGTGGTTGTGATAGCCGAGGCGGATTCCCTGTGCCTGGAAGCGCTCGGCGATCTGCCCGAGCTCGCGGCCGAGGGAACGCCATCCCTCGGCGGCCATGTCGCGCTCCTCCGGAGGAACGGCCGGCATGTAGAGATGCGTGAGCCCCAGCGTCCTGCAGGCGTCGATGACGGCATCGGGCCTCTCGCGCAGGGCCGCCATGCTGACGTGGCTGGACGAGGCCTTGAGGCCGCGTGCATCGAGCTTCGCGCGGACCTCCGGTGCCTTGTCGAGATGCGAGCCGACCGTCTCGACATTGCGATAGCCGGCATCGGCCACCGTATCGAGGATCAGGTCGAGATCCTCCAGGGACCGCAAGGTGTAGAGTTGAATGGAAAGGCTATCCGTGACGCTCATGGAATCCTCAAGGTTCGGAATGACAGGCGCGGCAGATCGTGAGACGAAATCTGTCGCGATGTTGGCGTGGTCACAGGCGCTCGCCGGTTTCGGCGGAAAAGAGCGAGACCTGCGCGGGGTCGACGTGAAGGGTCAGGCTCTCGCCGGGGACCGCCCTGCGGCTTCCGGTGGTGCGCACCTGGAGAGAACCGACGGAGTCGCTGCACCAGATGACCGTATCGGCACCCATGGGCTCGACGATGTCGACCTTGCAGCCTGGCCATGTGCCGTTGCTCGCAATCTCGAGGTGCTCGGGCCGGACGCCGAGCACGACCTCCTGTCCCGCTGACGGGGTTGTGGCGAAGGGATAGGCGGAGAGCGGGAGGCGGCGGTCGCCGGCGAGGAAGCTCAGGCCTTCCCCGGTGTTCTCGAGCCGGCCCTTGATGAAGTTCATCTGCGGCGAGCCGACGAATCCGGCCACGAAGAGGTTGGCCGGGCGGTGATAGATCTCGTCGGGCGTGCCGATCTGCTGGATCTTCTGCTCCTTCATGACCACGATCCGGTCGGCGAGCGTCATGGCCTCGATCTGGTCATGGGTGACATAGACCATGGTGGTCTTGCCGAGCCGGGCATGCAGCCTCTTGATCTCGACGCGCAGCTCGTTCCTCAGCTTGGCGTCGAGGTTGGAAAGCGGCTCGTCGAACAGGAACACGGCGGCGTCGCGCACGAGCGCGCGGCCGATGGCGACGCGCTGGCGCTGGCCCCCGGAGAGCTGGTCCGGGCGCCGGTCGAGGAGGGGCGTGATCTGAAGGAGTTCCGCCGCCCGGGCGACCCGCTTCTCGATCTCGGGCTTCGGCGTCTTCGCCATCTTCAGGCCGAAGGACATGTTTTCCCGCACGCTCATGCGGGGATAGAGGGCATAGGACTGGAACACCATGGCGATGCCACGGTCCTTGGGCTCCTCCCAGGTGACGTTCCTGCCGTCGATCCAGATCTGCCCCTCGGCCACGTCGAGCAGGCCCGCGATGGCGTTGAGCAGGGTGGACTTGCCGCAGCCCGACGGCCCGAGCAGGACGATGAACTCGCCCTCGCTGATATCCAGCGAAAGACCGTCGAAGACCTGCACGGTCTCGAATGCGACGGTGACATCACGCACGGAAACGGTCGACATGCCTTATCCCTTCACAGCGCCGGCGGCGATGCCGCGGACGAACCAGCGTCCGGAGACGAAGTAGACGACGAGCGGGACGAGCGCCGCGAGCATGGTCGCGGCCATGTCCACGTTGTAGGCGCGCTCGCCCTGCGTCGAGTGAACGATGTTGTTGAGCTGCACGGTCATCGGCAGGTTCTCGCGGCCCGCGAAGGTCAGGCCGAAGATGAAGTCGTTCCAGATGCCCGTGACCTGCAGGATGGTGGCGACCACCAGGATGGGCGTCGACATGGGCAGGATGACCCGGAAGAAGATCGTCCAGAAACCGCCGCCGTCGATGCGGGCCGCCTTGAACAGCTCGATCGGCAGTCCCGCGTAATAGTTGCGGAACAGGAGCGTCATCGTCGGAAGGCCGAAGATGACATGGACCAGCACGATGCAGGTGAGCGAGTTGTAGATTCCCGTCATCGAGAAGATGCGCACCAGCGGATAGAGGAAGACCTGGTAGGGAATGAAGGCGCCGAGCAGCAGGATGCCGAACATCACGTTGGCGCCCTTGACCCGCCAGAACGACAGGGCATAGCCGTTGATGGCGCCGGCGATGATCGAAAAGAACACGGACGGCACCAGAATGCGCACCGAGTTCCAGAAGCCGACGCTGATGCCGTTGCATTCGAGGCCCGTGCAGGCGGAGGACCAGGCCTTGCTCCAGGCCTCGAAGGTCATGGCGGCCGGCACAGCGAGGATGTTTCCGAGCCGGATCTCGTCCATGGGCTTGAGCGAGGTCATGACCATGATCCAGAGCGGCAGCAGGAAGAAGAGGGCTGCCGTCGCCAGGAAGGCATAGACGCCGATGCGGCCCACCGTGAGATGCTGCGGGCGGCGGCCCTGGGGCTGAACGGCGGCGCTCATGCGTGCCTCCCTTCCGATCGGACGTAGCGGACATAGACCCATGGGGCCAGGATGATCACGACGGTGATCAGCATGAGGGTCGCGGCGGCCGTTCCGAGGGCGATGTTGTTGCGCTCGAAGAGGTGGTCCATGACGAACTTCGCCGGCACCTCGGTGGCGATGCCGGGACCGCCCAGGGTCATGGCGACGACGAGGTCGTAGAGTTTCACGACGCCGGTCGCGAGGAGCACGACGGCCGTGACGACCATCGGCCGGAGCAGGGGAAGCACGATGGAGGTGTAGACGCGCCAGGTCGGAACGCCGTCGACCCTGGCGGCCTTCCACAGATCCTTGTCCACGCCGCGAAGGCCCGCGAGCAGGATCGCCATGGTGAGGCCGGCGCCGTGCCAGAGCCCTGCGATCACGATGGTGTAGATCGCCATCTGCTGGTTTACGAGCCAGTCGAAGGTGAAATTCTCGAATCCTAAGTCGCGCACAAGCTTCTGCAGGCCGAGTCCCGGATTGAGGAACCATTGCCAGGCGACGCCGGTGACGACGAAGGACATGGAGTAGGGGTAAAGAAAGACCGTCCGGAAGAGGCCTTCGCCGCGCACGTTCTGGTCGATGAACACGGCGAGCAGGAACCCGATGATCAGGCAGCCCGAGATGAATAGGACGCCGAAGATGACGATGTTCTCGGCCGAGGTGAGGAAGCGGTCGTTGGCGAAGAGGCGGCTGTATTGCGCGAGGCCGACCCAGTCGAGTTTCGGCAGGAGGGTCGAGCTCGTGAACGAGAGCCGCACGGTCCAGAGCATGCAGCCGATATAGACGACGAGAACGATGAGCGCGGTCGGCAGAAGGGCGATGGCCGCGGGCAGACGCGTTCGCACGCTACGACGGGTCTTCGTTCCGCTCGGGCTGACGCTGGGAGCGCGGATCGAGATGGTTTCCAACGGACGGGCTCCATTGAGAATGCTTCAAACCTCAGGCATGGGTGCCTCGCCCCGTGAGACGGGGCGAGGCAGGCGACGCTCAGGTCGCATCCCGCATGGCGTTGGCGACTTTCTCCATGAAGGCATCCGCCGACATGCTCGCGTTGTTCCAGTACTGGGTGACTGCATCCTGCATGGCGCCGGAGAAGTTCGGCGTGCTCAGGATCTCCATGCTTTCCACCTGGTTGGACGGATCGCTCAGGATCGCGTGGGATTTCTGCGCGCAGACGTCCATGGAGGAGACGTCCACATCCATCCTCACCGGGATCGATCCCTTCTTCTTGTTGAACTCGATCTGAGTGGTGGGGTCGAGCAGGACTTCGATCAGCTTGTCCTGGACGGCGAGCTGGTTCTTGTCCTTCGTCGCCGGGAAGACGAATACGTCGCCGCCGATCTGGAGCTTCGGCTCCCTGCCCACGACCGTGCAGCCATATTCCTTGCCGGCCGTCTGCCCGGCCGCGATGAACTCGCCCTTGGCCCAGTCGCCGTTGAAGTGCATGGCCGCCTTGTTGGTGATCACGAGAGCGGTGGCGTCGTTCCAGTTGCGCCCCGGGCTGCCGGGATCGACGAGGGCGCGCATCTTGCCGAAGAGCTCGACCGCCTCCTTGAACTTCGGATCCTTCGTGATCTGCGGATCGCGGGCCCCATAGAGCTTGCGGAACATGTCTGCCCCGCCATGACCGACGAGCACGGCCCGGAAGAGGTTGTGCTCCCAGTTCGGCTGGCCGCCCAGCGCGATGGGGATGATGCCCTTCGCCTTCAGCTTCTCTCCGGTCTCGACCAGCTCGGGAAAGGTTTTCGGGACTTCCAGTCCGGCGTCGGCAAAGACCTTCGTGTTGTAGAACATCCAGTTCTGGCCGTGAATATTGACCGGGACGGCGAAGAACTTGCCCTCGCGCACGGTCGCGTCGACGATCGGCTTGGGCATGATCTCGCGCCACTTGCCGGCCTTGGCGACCGCATCCACGTCGCGCACCAGATCGTTGGTGACCAGCTCGTCGAACTGCTTGCCGGTATTGAACTGCATCATGGTCGGCGGATTGCCGCCCACCATCCGGTTGATACCGGCCGTGCGGGCATTGGCGCCGCCCGCGATGGCATTGTCGACCCAGGTGCCGCCCGCCTTGGTGAACTGGTCCGCGAAAACCTTCACGGAGGCGGATTCACCGGCGGATGTCCACCAGTGGAGAACCTCGGCCTTCTGCTGGGCGAGGGCTCCGGTGCTGCAGAAAAGGGCAACAGAAAGGGTATACGCGGAAACGCGTGTCTTCATGCTCATGGCTTCCTCCCAAGAAGCGTTTTATCGATTTTTGTAATCGATTACATCTTGCGATATAGGTTGTAGGTGGTTTTTAGATTAGTCAAGACGCTAGTTGAGCTAAGTTATATCCTATGAGAGAAGCTAACGTATCTTTCTGAGGGTGCAGGGGAAGCCTCAATGAGTCGAAAAGGGTGGCGCTCCGTGAAGGAGATACGCATCGCCGATGTGGCTCGACTTGCCGGGGTGTCGACCGCAACAGTGAGTCGCGTGCTCTCCGAGCCTGGAAAGGTGAGGCAGAAAACGCACGATCTCGTGATGGAGGCGGTGCGCCGCAGCGGCTACATTCCCAACAGCACGGCGCAGAAGCTGCGCACCCGCCGCACCATGAACGTGCTGGTGGTGGCGCCGCGGCTCACCAACCCGGTCTTCGCCGAAATCCTCCGGGGGGTCGACGACGAGCTGACCCGGTCGGGCTACGGAATCATCATCGGCAACCTGGACAACCGTCGGGAGCGCGAGGCGCGCTATGTCGATCTCGCCCTGTCCCGGCAGGTGGACGGGGTTCTTCTGCTGACGGGCTACATTCCGGAGAACGGCACCCGCGACATGCGGGAATCCGGGCTGCCGATCGTAGCCATGTGCGCCGCCATCGATGACGACAGCATCCCGAATGTGGTGGTGCAGGATCGCGAGGCGTCGCGCAGGGCCGTCGAGTACCTGGCGGGGCTCGGGCACCGCCGTTTCGGCTATATCTCGGGAACGCCGAGTTCGATCATCGAGCACGAACGGTTTCGAGGGTTCCAGGAGGGTATCGCCGCGGCCGGCCTCGGCCAGGACGACTTCGTGCGGTGGGAGGGCGCCTTCGTGTTCTCGACCGGCGTTGCCGCGGCCGAGTCCTTTCTGGGGATGCAGGATCGCCCCACCGGAATCTTCGCCGCCTGCGACGAGAGCGCCATAGGCTTCATCAAGCGGGTCCGGGAGGAGCGGATCCGGGTTCCGCAGGATGTCTCGGTCATCGGGTTCGACGGGATCGAGTTCTCCGATTACACCGAACCGACGCTCACCACGTTCCGCCAGCCGCTCTATGAGCTGGGATGCGCGGGCGCTGACGCGCTCATGAAGCTTATCCGGGACGACATGAAGCGTGAAGACTGGAACGTCCGGCTGCCGCTGACCCTGTTGGAGCGCGGCACGACCGGGCCGGTCCTGCACAAGGATTACAAGTCCCTGCGACGGTCCACGGTGTGAGATTGCCGTATCGTCAAAACCATCTGAAGGATGAGGTAAAAGCCATGCAGCCGGTCCGTTGGGGAATTCTGAGCACTGCAAAGATCGGCCGGGCGAAAGTCGTCCCGGGCATGATGAAGAGCCCGCTCTGCGACGTGGCGGCCGTTGCATCGCGCGACGAGGCATCCGCCCGCGGCATGGCGGAGGCACTCGGCATCGCGAAGGCCTATGGCTCGTATGAGGCGCTGCTCGCCGATCCCGGGATCGAGGCGATCTACAATCCGCTGCCGAATCACCTGCATGTGCCGATGACCCTGGCCGCCGCCGCCGCCGGCAAGCATGTCCTGTGCGAGAAGCCGATCGCCATCACGGCCGACGAGGCAGAGCAGCTCAGGGGGGCCGCCTCCCTGGTGCTGATCGCCGAGGCCTTCATGGTCCGCCACCATCCGCAATGGCATCGGGCCCGTGACGTGATCCGCAGCGGCGACATCGGAGAGCCGCGCGCCATCCAGATCGCCTTTTCGTACTTCAATGTCGATCCGGCCAATATCCGCAACAAGGCCGATATCGGCGGGGGAGGGCTCCTCGACATCGGCTGCTATGCCGTCGTCGCCGGCCGGTATTTCTTCGAGGCCGAGCCCCTGCGCGTCGTCGCGCTCATGGACCGTGACCCGGCCTTCGGCGTCGACCGGACCGCCAGCGCCCTGATGGATTTCGGGGCCGGTCGGCAGCTGGCCTTCACGGTCTCGACCCAATCCGTGCCGTACCAGCGGGTCCAGATCCTCGGAACCAAGGGACGGGTCGAGATCGAGATTCCCTTCAACGCGCCGCCCGACGCTCCGACCCGCATCTTCGTCGACGACGGCAGCGCCCATGGCAACCGCTCGGCCCGCGCCATCGAGTTTCCGGTGGTGGATCAGTACCGGCTCCAGGGAGAGGCCTTCAGCCGGGCGATCAGGGGCGAAGCCCCCCTCGGATACGGCCTGGAGGACGCGCTCCTGAACATGCGCATCCTGGACGCCCTGCGGCGATCGGAAGCGTCTGCGGCCTGGGAGCGGGTTTAGGATCGAGCCTCGATCCCCATCACCTTCGGAGAGCCGGCGCGGCAAGCGGGTAACCCCGGCAACCTCAATGGTTCAGCGGGCCAAGCCTGCCGGTCAGGCTGTCCCACATGCCGCGGGCGATCAGTTGCAGCCGGAGGGCTCGCTTGTCGGCAAGGGTCGTGTAGGTGGCGAGAAAGGCCAGGCTCCGGCTGACGAAGTAGAGCCGCCAGGCAAGGGGCGTATAGGGCTGGCGGGCCAGCCAGAGGGCGTTTCGCACCCAGTAGTAGTTTCGGATGGGCACATGGACGGCGACCTGGCGCGGGCCGATCTGGACGGTCCCGCTTCCGAGCCGGTGCTCCACGGCTGCCGTGGGGGAAAGAAAGCTTCCGTATCCCGCTGCGCGGGCGCGGAAGCACCACTCCACGTCGACGAGATCGATGAAGAGGTTCTCCTTGAACCCTCCCACCGCCTCGAGGACGGGCAGGGGGATCAGGGAGCCCGAGGCGATGATGAAGTCGCTGGCGACTGGCCGCGTCTCGCCGGCGAGGGAGATCCGGGACAGGCGAGGCCCGTCGGCGCGGTAGGCTCTCGTCTGCTTGCGGCTGTTGATCTCGTAATAGGCTGGGCCGATGGCAGCTATATTGCCGAGCTCCCCTTGCAGGGTAGTCAGGCTCTCCGCCAGGTCCGCCACCATTCCCGAGGCGAGAACCGTGTCCTGATCGAGCAGCAGGACATGGGTATAGCCGTCGGCCCGGGCGAGGGCGACGCCCTGGTTCTGCGCCGCGGCGATGCCGATATTGCCTTCATTGGCAATGACTTGTCCGCCGACCTGGGTGACGATGCGCCGGATGTCCCCGGCATTGGTCGACCCGTTATCGACCGCGACAACACCCTGCACCTGCGGCGAAGCCGACCCGAGTACCTGGGTCAGCAGCGCAACTTCCGGATTATAGGTTACCGCAACGGCCAAGATGCGCATGGGAATTCCTGGATCAGGCCCGCCGTAGTAGAGGGATCTCGGCGAGGGGGCAAGCGCGGGAGGGGCGGCCCACTCCCCCCTCATCGTCTGGTCTGCGCCGCAGATGGCCGAGCTGTTCGCCGGGTGCTGTCGAGGTTGCTCCGCTTCCGGGTTAGCTACAAAAATCCCTATGCCGATCAAGGGATTGGTCCGGCTTCGGATGTCCCCGAGGCTGCCTCCTCCGAAAGGTCCGCTGACCGGAAATGGGTAGGGCGGTCAGGGTTGCTGGAGCAGGGCCGACAAGGTATAGCGGCGTCAGAAGGGACTCTGGCCAGGCTTGTCGGTCAAGATATCCTTCCCCAGCGGAAGGCGCGGCACTATGGCGCTTTCCGGAGGTATGCGGTCTGGATCAATGCCCTTATAGAAGGGGCGCGCCTTCCCACGCGCCTGAAGCCGAGATTTTCGATGCACAAAGATACGTTGCTGAAAAAGCTGAACGACAGGACCGCTGTGATCGGTATCGTGGGCCTGGGCTATGTCGGTCTGCCATTGTCGCTCCGCTATTCGGAGGTCGGGTACAAGGTCGTCGGCTTCGACATCGACCAGAGCAAGGTCGACATCCTGAAGCAGGGGCAGACCTATATCGAGCATATCGGCTCCGAGGGCATCGCCAAGGCGATCGGCAGCGGCTTCGAGCCGACGTCGGATCTGTCCCGCGCCCGCGACGTGGATGCCCTGATCCTGTGCGTTCCTACGCCCCTCAACAAGTATCGCGAGCCGGATCTCAGCTTCGTGCTGAACACGGTCGATGCCCTTGTTCCGCATCTCAGGGCCGGCCAGGTCATGTCCCTGGAGAGCACGACCTATCCCGGCACGACCGAGGAAGAGCTGCGCCCCCGGCTCGAGAAGGCCGGCTTCAAGGTCGGCGAGGACGCCTTCCTCGTGTTCTCGCCCGAGCGCGAGGATCCGGGCAACGCCAAGTTCAGCACGCACACCATTCCCAAGGTCTGCGGGGGCACCACTCCGTCCTGCCTCGAGGTCGGGCTCGCCCTTTACGGCCAGGTGATCAATACGGTCGTTCCGGTAAGCTCAACCCAGGCCGCCGAACTGACGAAGCTGCTCGAGAATATCCACCGCGCGGTCAATATCGGCCTCGTCAACGAGATGAAGATCATCGCGGACCGGATGGGGATCGACATCCACGAGGTCATCCGCGCGGCCGCGACCAAGCCGTTCGGCTTCGTGCCCTATTATCCGGGCCCCGGTCTCGGCGGCCACTGCATCCCGATCGACCCCTTCTACCTGACCTGGAAGGCGCGCGAGTATGGCCTGCACACGCGCTTCATCGAGCTTGCCGGCGAGATCAACAGCACGATGCCCGAATGGGTCGTCGAAAAGATCGCCGATGCCTTGAACGAGCGCGAGAAGCCGATCCGCGGCAGCAGGATCCTCGTCCTCGGCATCGCCTACAAGAAGAACGTCGACGACATGCGCGAGTCGCCGTCCGTCGAGCTGATGACGCTGCTTCAGGCAAAGGGCGCGGAGATCGCCTACAGCGATCCGCATGTCCCGACATTCCCGAAGATGCGGCGCTACTCCTTCGATCTGGAAAGCGTCGAGCTGACCCCGGAGACGTTGGCGAGCTTCGATCTGGTGCTGCTGGCGACGGACCATGACAGGTTCGACTACGACATGATCGAGAAGCACGCGAAGCTCATCGTGGATACCCGCGGACGGTATCTCGGGGTCCGCAGCAACGTTGTGAAGGCATGAAACTGCGGAGCTGGCGGAAGCACGGGCGTTCGCCTGTGACATAACTGGTGGAGGCGGTTCGATATGCGATCCGCTTCCCGCCCTGAATGGACAGCTCAAGCACCAGGAATGAGATCAAGGAAGCGAAATTGAGAGCGGATGAGAAGGCCTTGGAGGTGCTGCGCGAGGTTCGCGACGGCTGGCGCTGGCGCGAGCTGTGGATGACGCTTGGCTGGCGCGAGGTGAAGATGCGTCACCGTCGGTCGGAGATCGGGCCATTCTGGAATACCCTGAGCCTCGCTTTCGTCGCAGCCTGTATCGGCAGCTTGTACGGCGGGATCATGTCGCGACCGATGTCGGACTATATCCCTCACCTCGTCACCGGCTACATGATATGGACTTTGTTGCAGGCGCTTGTGGTCGAGGGAAAGGATGCCTTTGTAAGCAATGCTTCAGCGATCAGGGAAATTGCCGTTCCAGCGACAGTCTATGTCTATAAGCTTCTCTGGAAGAACCTGATCATTCTTGGCTACAACGCCATTGTCTACGTTGCCGTTCTGATCCTGTTCCAGGTCTCGCCCTTTCCATATGCCGTCTTGGTTCTGCCCGCCCTGGCGCTCGTGGTATTGAATGGAATCTGGGTTGCCCTTCTGCTGGGCCTCATCAACGTGCGCTACAGGGACTTGGGGCAGCTGGTTCCGAACGCCATGCGCCTGGCCTTCTTCGTGACGCCGATCCTCTGGTACGCTGACAGCGTGACGGGCCTCCGCACGATCTTTGTGAACTTCAACCCATTTTATTATTTCATCGAACTCGTGCGCGCGCCGCTTCTGGGGCAGGCGCCGAGCCCCTTGATCTGGATTGTTGCCCTTGCGATCACGCTGGTCGGATGGGGCATTACCGTCCCGATCTATGCCCATTGGCGCCGGCGCATTGCGTTCTGGGTTTGAGGTCTGACAATGGCGCTGATTAAACTGGAAAATGTGACGCTGGAGTACCCGGTTCAGGCATGGAAGTCTGACAGGAAACGCGCGTCTTCCGGGGACAAGCCCATCGGCGGGCAGCTGTCCTCAGGGCAGTCGGGTCAGATGGTGGTGCGTGCGCTCGACCAGCTGTCGCTCACCCTCGGCCCGGGAGATCGCCTGGCGCTGCTGGGGCATAACGGTGCAGGCAAGAGCACGCTCCTGCGCGTGATGGCCAAGCTTTACGCCCCGACTCATGGGCGTGTGACCATTCAGGGGCGCGTGGCGCCGTTGCTGAACCTCAGCTTCGGCTTGGACATGGATTCGACCGGCTACGACAACATCTTCATCCGCGGCCTCTTCCTTGGAATGACCAAGGCCGAGCTGAAGATGAAGGCCGATACCATTGCCGATTTCAGCGAGCTCGGTGACTTCCTCGACCTGCCCATGCGCACCTATTCCTCGGGCATGCGCGCTCGCCTGGCTTTTGCGATCTCGACCCATGTCGAGACGGACATCCTGCTCCTGGACGAGGTCGTGGCGACCGGCGATGCTCGTTTCCTGAAGAAGGCCAACGAGAAATTGGAGAGCTTTGCACGGGAATCCAAGCTGCTCGTCCTGGCCTCCCACACCAACAAGGTCCTGCGGGATCTCTGCAACAAGGCGGTTCTCCTGGAGCATGGCCGCATCAAAGCATTCGGTGACCTTGAGGAGGTGATTGAGACCTATTCCGCCTCCGCGGGTGTCGATTCCAGGGACTGATGATCGCGCTATGCTGGCAGGGATGAGGATGACGGAGGTGACGGGCCCGATGCGAGAGTTTCGCTCGCGTCCGGTTCAGCAGCCCCAGCCCTGCCTCTTCCCGCTTCCGGACGCTGAGCGGTAAGGCCTTGGATCGATGAGCCAGGACTCCCTGCATTCACCATTCCAGGACGCCAGTATCGGCGAAGAAGGAAATGCTGCATCGCTGCGTGATCAACTGGAGCGGCAACAAGAGGAGATCGCTGAGCTCCAGGCGACCGTTCGGAGCTTGCAGGCCGAGATCAAGGGACTGCGCGGATCTTTGTCCTGGGCAGTCACGCGCCCGCTGCGGGCCCTGGCCCGCAGCCTTCCGGGCGTGGCTGCCCTGGTTCAACGTGCCGTCGACCGAGCAAAGGATGTCCTGGTCGTCAGTTTGCCGAAACAGGCCGCGGAGGCCCTCTTCGACAACCGCTGGGATATCCGGGGCGACGTGGCCGAGCAGATCTCCGTCTATCGAAACTCCGCGCCGGGCGAGCGCCGGAACGTCGTCTACACGGCCGTGTTCGGCGAATACGACAATCTGCTCCTCCCGGAGCAAATCCATCCTGACGTCGATTACGTATGCTTCACGGATCGCCCGCGGAACGACTACGGCGTCTGGCAAATGCGGGCCGCGCCTTACCATCATCCCGATCCGACGAGAGTGGCTCGCTGGGTCAAGACGCATCCGCACGAGCTGTTTCCTGATCATGATGTCGCCGTCTGGCTGGATGCCAACATCCTCCTGAAGGGTGACGTTCATCGCTACATCGGGATGGTCGCAGGCAAGGATGCCCATCTCGGCCTCATCGCGCACCCGCATCGCGCATGCTTCTATGACGAGGCTGAGGCCTGCAAGCGGCTCAGCAAGGACTCTGCGAAGCTCATCGACAGGCAGGTCGAGCAGTACAGGACGGCTGGCCTGCCCCTCAAGCAGCCCCTGTTCGAAACCGGCTTCATGGTCGTTCCTCTGAGGAAGCAGAAGACGGCCGATGCCCTTCACCTATGGTGGCAACAGATCGAGCGTTACAGCCGCCGGGACCAGCTTGGCCTGGCCTGGGTCACCTATCGCCACCCTGATCTGAGCGTCGTTTCATTGCTCCCGCAGGGGGCCTCCGTGAGGGATCACGCGGATTTTCGCTACTTTCGGCATAGCTTCGCGCGAGCCTTGGCGATCCCGGAAACGCTCCTGCGGTTGGGCACTCGCGCCGATCCCATGGCGATCCGCCCCTTTGCCGAGGTGAAGAACCAGCGGCTGCAGTCCTTGGCGGACGTTCCGATCGATATCGTCGTGTGCGTTCATAATGCCTTGGAGGATGTGCGCCTCTGCCTGGAGGCGGCCTGGACATGTCTTCTGCCGAGCCAGAGGATCATCATCGTCAATGATCGGTCCGACGAGGCGACAACCGCCTTTTTGCGAGACTTCGCCCGAGGCAGGGACCAGGTCTCCCTGATCGAGAACGACGAGAACCTGGGTTATACGCGCTCGGCCAACCGCGGGCTTGCCGCCGGGGCTGCGGATTTCCGCATTCTCCTGAACAGCGACACGATCGTCAGCACGAACTGGGCCCTGAAGCTTCTCGACGCGGCCAGCCGGAACGACAGGATCGGCATCGTGGGCCCGCTTTCGAATGCCGCGGGTGCGCAGTCGATTCCGCAGATCAAGGCCAAGGGCAAGAATACGGCCATCAACCTGCTGCCGCCGGATGTGACGCCGTCCGATCTCGACCTCGCCTGCGAGACCTGGAGCGACGGGGATCTCGTGCCGCGCGTGCCGCTCGTCCATGGCTTCTGCTTCGGCATCAAGAAGGAGGTCATCGAGCGCGTCGGGTTCTTCGACGAAGAGAACTTCAAGCTCTTCTATGGGGAGGAGAACGATTATTGTTTCCGGGCCGTCGCGGCCGGCTTCGAGCTCGCCGTCGCGACCAACACCTTCGTCTATCATCGCAAATCGAGAAGCATCGATGAGGAGAAGCGGGTGGTCCACATGGCCGAAGCCTGGAAACGCCTGAGGGAGATCTACGGCGCGGACCGGATCCTGGCCGCCTATCGGCAGGTGGAGGAGCACCCCCTTCTGGAGCGGGTGCGCAGGAAGGCGGAGCACTATCTTCACTCATCGCGGGACGGATGGCCGCGTTCAGGCTCTGCAACCTGAAGTTTATAATTCTCGAAATGTGGCTTATTGCCCCTTGGCTGGGGTCAAGTCCGGAAGCCGTGGACGATATTACCATTATAGGGTAGTACCCTGCGCAAGACGCGGGGTGCCTGGGCCAAGTGGCGGGGCCTATTCCGCAACGGGATGAACAAGAGCAACGTTATGGCAAAGAAATACTTGGTCACCGGAGGCGCCGGATTCATCGGGTCGGCCGTCGTCCGCAAGCTTGTTTCCGACACGCCGCATCAGGTGCTCGTCGTCGACAAGCTCACCTACGCGGGAAACCTCGACTCCCTCAAGCCCGTTGCGGATAGCGACCGCTACCGCTTCGTGCGCGCCGACATCGCCGATGCCCGGCAGATGCAGGCGGTGATCGGCGAGTACCAGCCGGACGTGATCATGCATCTGGCCGCCGAAAGCCACGTCGACCGGTCGATCGACGGGCCGGGGGAGTTCGTCCAGACGAACGTCGTCGGCACCTTCACGCTGCTCCAGGCGGCTCTCGCTTACTGGAACAAGCTGGACGCCGCACGCCACGAGGCTTTCCGTTTCCACCACATTTCGACCGATGAGGTCTTCGGATCCCTGGGCGAGGAAGGCTTCTTCCACGAAGAATACCCGTACCAGCCCAACTCGCCTTACTCGGCCTCGAAGGCGGCGTCGGACCATTTCGTCCGCGCCTGGCACCACACCTACGGCCTGCCGACGCTGATCACCAACTGCTCCAACAATTATGGCCCGTACCATTTCCCCGAGAAGCTCATCCCGCTCATGATCCTGAATGCGCTGGAGGGCAAGCCCCTTCCGATCTACGGCAAGGGCGAAAACGTGCGCGACTGGCTCTATGTGGAGGACCATGCCGAGGCTCTGATCCTCGTGGCCGAAAAGGGCAGGGTGGGTGAGAACTACAATATCGGCGGCTGGAACGAGCGCACGAACATCGATGTCGTTCGCTCCATCTGCCAGCTCGTTGACGAGCTTGCGCCGAGCAATGCGATCGGGCCGCGGGAAAAGCTGATTTCCTATGTGGCCGACAGGCCGGGCCACGATCTGCGCTATGCCATCGACGCCAGCAAGATCGAGCGCGAACTGGGATGGCGTCCGGCCGAGACCTTCGAGACAGGCCTCAGAAAGACCGTCGCCTGGTATCTCGACAACCAGGCTTGGTGGGAGCGTGTCCGCTCCGGCGTGTATCAGGGCGAGCGGCTCGGGATTGCCGTTTAATAGTGGTTGTTGTTCACCGCTCAAATTGACGAGGGAAGAACCGTGCTGAGTGTAGAGCCAACCGCTATCCCGGACGTGAAGATCGTGACGCCGAAACGCTTCGGCGATCACCGCGGGTTCTTCTCCGAAATCTATAACCGGCAGCGCTTTGCTGAATCGGGTATCGATGTCGAGTTCGTGCAGGACAACCACTCCCTCTCCGCCGAGGTGGGTACAGTACGTGGCCTGCATTTCCAGAGCACGCCTTTCGCTCAAGTTAAGCTCGTCCGTGTCGTAAAAGGCAGGATCCTGGATGTGGCCGTTGATATCCGACGCTCATCCCCGACCTATGGCCAGCACGTCGCAGTCGAGCTCTCGGCTGAAAGCGGACGGCAGCTCCTTGTTCCTATCGGGTTCGCCCACGGCTTCTGCACACTCGAGCCGAACACCGAAATCGAGTACAAGGTATCGGCTTATTACTCGGCCGCCCATGATCATGGGTTGGCCTGGAACGATTCGGCTCTTGGCATCGCTTGGCCTGTCGATACGGAAAGGGCCATTCTTTCCGACAAGGATCGCCGGCAGCCGATTTTAGCGGAACTTCCGGATTATTTCTCATGACGACGTCATCTGCATGCACATTGCTATAGTGGCAGATGACAAGGAGATACAGGTATGAAAGGCATCATTCTGGCGGGCGGCAGTGGAACGCGGTTGCATCCGATGACGTATGTCACGTCGAAGCAGCTACTCCCGATCTACGACAAGCCGATGATCTACTATCCTCTGACCACGCTCATGCTAGCAGGGGTGCGGGATATTCTCATTATCTCCACGCCTGAGGATCTGCCCCGATTCCGCCAGCTTCTCGGAAGTGGCGAGCAATGGGGGATTCGCCTATCCTATGCGGAACAGCCAAAACCAGAAGGGCTGGCCCAAGCCTATATCATTGGCGCCGACTTCGTTGCCGGTGGTCCCTCGGTGCTCATTCTCGGCGACAATGTCTATTATGGCCATGGCCTGACCGATCTTTTGCGCTCGGCTGCCAACCGTCCCTCAGGCGCCTCCGTTTTTGCCTATCGCGTAACCGATCCTGAGCGGTATGGCGTTGTCGAATTTGACAGCAATGGAAGGGCAATCTCCATTGAAGAGAAGCCCGAAACGCCACGCTCCAGTTGGGCAGTAACAGGGCTTTATTTCTACGACAGCCAAGTCGTCGATATCGCGGCTGGTCTGAGGCCCTCTTCGCGAGGGGAACTTGAGATTACCGATGTCAATCGTGTCTATCTGGAGAAAGGACAGCTCCAGGTTGAACTTATGGGACGTGGCTTTGCATGGCTAGATACTGGCACCCCGGATAGCCTAGTCGAAGCCGCGGAGTTCGTACGGGCCCTTGAGAAGCGCCAGGGCTTCCGAATTGCCTGTCCGGAGGAGATTGCTTACAATGCAGGCTGGATCGAGCGCGGGCAGCTCGTTGAGCTTGGAACCAAGTTGTCGAAGAGTACTTACGGACAATACCTGCTCCAAGTCGCTTCAGGGCATTAGTGAGAGTATTAGATGTAGCGCCAAGTTCGCTCCTTTCAAAAGGAAATCATCGTACTCTATTCACAAATACGAAGGTCGTGATTCTTCTGATGATGGGCCTTTTGAGGGAACAGAGAGAACAATAATGGTTGACTTGCGGAGCGATCGCGTGCGTCGCGGAGAACGGCGATGATAGGAGTCTACGGAGCGAACGGCTTCATTGGACGACACCTTGTCCGCCGCCTGGCCCGGGATGGCTTTAAGGTCCGCGCCATCTCTCGGCACTTTAGCGAGAATTTTCTCGAGGAGCACTTGCCCGGCGTCGAGTTTGTCAGAGCCGATTTCAGGGATCCGTTGGCAATGGCGCCGACGCTGGAGGGTGTGGAGGTCGTTGTGCAACTCATCAGCACGTCCAGCCCCGGCCTGCAAAATCGCTTTAACGTTACAGATCTGAATGAGAACGTCATACCGCACGTGTCTTTCTTGCAGTCAGCCGTGGACGCGAAAGTGGGACGTTACATCTTCCTGTCTTCGGGCGGCACCGTTTACGGCCCTAGTGCTCCCACGCCCATTCGTGAGGATGCGCCAACCAATCCAATTAGCTCGCACGGCCTGACTAAACTGATCATCGAGAAGTACATCCAGATGCACGGCATGGTGGACGCGCTCGATTACGTTGTCCTCCGCGTCTCAAATCCCTTTGGCCCGGGGCAAGTCTTTCGTAAGGGGCAGGGTCTAATACCTGCTGTGCTCGCCCGTCAGGCTCAGGGCCTGCCGGTCCAAATTATCGGTGACGGGGGCGCCCGGCGGGATTACATATACATTTGCGACCTGGTTGACGCGCTACTTGCCGCAATCTCCCGTCCCGAGGCATCAAGAACGATCGTGAACATTGGCAGCGGTGAGGGCCGATCCGTGCTCGAGGTCGTGGATGCGATCGAGCGGGCGCTCGGCCGCGATCTTCCGCGTGAGCACCTCGGCTCACGCAAGACAGACGTCGACACGAATGTTCTGTCCATTGACCGTGCGAGGACCGCCCTCGGTTGGTTCCCAAAGACGGATTTTGACAAAGGGCTGGCACTCACCGTCAGAGCGTTCACAGCCCAAGAAATGGTTTGAGTGGGGCACCGCTTTGCACTTGATAAAACTGTTAAATCGCTACCGGCAGGACCGCAGTCTGGTTGCACGACACGCTTCGATAGCTGTCAAACTGATCTCCGATAGGGGCGTCGGGGCTTTCATTGAGCAGGCTCGTGTAAGTGCCGGCTTGAAGAGCAAGCAACCTCATCGCCCGATCGAGAAAAAGCAAGCCCCCGCGGCGCGTGCAACTCCCAGGAACGCCCAGATCGTCGTCGCACGTGGCCGGAAGCGCGGGACCATGCTCGTGGTGAGTCACGATGCCGCTGTCGGTGGCGCGCCGCAAGTCGCTCGAGTGTTCGCTAAATGGCTTCTTTCGGCAACGGACTTTGATGTGAAGTTTGTTCTCTGTCGCGACGGTGCGCTCCGACACGAGTTCGAACATATAGCGCCCACATTTGTCATCTCCGCGCATCCGAAAGGAAGTGTTGCAGCTCGTCTCGCTGAATTTGCCGGACGCGAAGTCTGCGCCATTCTGCTCAATTCCGTCGTGAGCGGGTCTTTCTTGCGGCATTGGCAACAGGCGACTCCTGTGGTGGCCTATATCCACGAACTTGAAAAATTGCTGGGACGTCACGAGGTTGAACTTGAGTTGATTAAGCACCGCGCGGGCCACGTCGTGGCAGGGAGCGGCGCGGTGGCCGAAGTTCTTTGTGGGACCTACGATTTCGATTTAGATCGCGTGTCCGTCGTCCATGGCTTCATTGAGTCTATTCAGCCGTCGGATCTTAACGAAGCTGAGAAGAGCGCAGCGAGACGGGCATTGGGGTTCGATGGCGATGAACTCCTTGTCACCGCATGTGGCGTCGCGCATTGGCGCAAGTCGCCGGAAATCTTTGTCGAGGTCGCGCGGCGGGTGTTGTCTGCCTACGACGGAAGGGTGCGCTTTGTGTGGGTGGGTGGCGGGCCGGACGAAGAAGAATGCTTGCGTCTCATCCGCCAGTATGGCTTGGAGGACCGTGTATCGTTCACTGGATACGAACCGGACATCTCAAGATATCTAAAGGCCTCGAACGTCTTCCTACTGCCTTCCGCTGAGGATCCGTTCCCTCTCGTCTGTCTTTATGCGGCGATCTTTCATAATCCGATCATATGCTTCCGAGATGCCGGTGGGATGCCCGAACTGGTCAAGAGGGGCGCAGGCCGCGTCGTCTCGTTCGGCGACGTCGAGGCTATGGCGCAGGCCACCATAGACTACCTTCGTGATGTCGAGTTGCGTCGCCACGACGCGCTGGTCGGCCTCGAAATCGTGCACAATCATCATACGGTCGCGTCGGCAGGGCCGGCACTGCTGCACTGGATGCGGGAGGCGGCCGGCCTGCGGCCGCGTGTGTCGGTCGTTGTTCCGAACTACAACTATGATCGCTTTTTGGACGAGCGTCTCCGTTCAATCTGGAACCAGACTTTTCAGGACTTTGAGGTCCTGCTTCTCGACGATAAGTCGACTGACGATTCGCTGCGCATTCTCAATGCATGGGCAGAGCGCCGCCCTGGTACGCGCGTCATTGCGAACGAAACCAACACGGGTTCACCGTTCGCGCAATGGATCCGCGGAATGGCCTTGGCACGGGGGGATCTCGTCTGGATTGCAGAAGCGGACGATTCCTGCCTCCCGAGGCTCCTCGAGGCCTTGATTCCAGCTTTCGATGATCGCAACGTCTTCCTTGCATACTCCAAATCGGTACCCGTAGATGAGAGCGGGAAACCCCTCGGCGATTATGAAGAGCTTTATCTCAATCGGATCAAGCCGGGGCGCTGGTCGCAGTCTTACATAGTCACGGACCACGTGGAGGCTAACTTCGGACTAGGTATCGCCAACTGCATCCCGAACGCGAGTAGCGTGCTCCTGCGACCGTTCAAGCCGGAGGAGGAGTTCGCCAGCACGGTTTCCTCGATGCGGATGTGTGGCGACTGGCTATTCTATCTGCGGGCGATGCGTGGGGGAAGCATCGCCTATCATCCGGAGCCGCTCAACCTTCACCGCCGCCATGATGCGACGGTGACAAGCAAGACGGAAGGATCCTTACGATACTTCGACGAGTTCAAAGTCATCCGGGAATACGTCCACAATACCTACAGGCTCGACGAGTGCGCCCGCCAGAAAATTGAGGCGTTCACCCGACAGGACCTCGAGCGGTTTGGCATCGAGAATGGACAGAAGAAGCAGATCATCGCTTCGCATCTCAGAGACACGCGCAAGTCTAAGCCCTCTGTCCTATTCGTCTGTTCGGATCTTTCGCCGGGAGGCGGGCAGCTCTTCATGATCAGGCTGGCCAATGCTTGGGAGCGCAGTGGTGGCCGCGCGGTGCTTGTGGACGTTGGAAAGTTTCCTCAGCACGATCGTGTGGTCGACAAGATCAGCGACCGGATCCCATTGCTGCGCGCGACGGACCTTTCGTTGAGCGAGATCGTCAGGCAATACGACATCGATCTTGTCCATTCCTCGATCTGGTGGGCGGACAAATTCGTCCAGGATTCTGTGGCAGAATTGCCTGAGATTCCCTGGGTGATCACGATGCATGGCTGCCACGAGACTCTGCTCGATCATCCCCATGTTGACACCACCTTCGAGACGCGAATGGAGGGCATGCTCAGGCGAGTGGACGCTTGGGTCCACACTGCGGACAAGAACCGCCGCGTCTTCGCGTCCCATCCGCCGCCGCAAGAGCTCCGGATCGATAACGGCGTCGACAGGGAATCGACCATTCAACTGACACGCGAAATGCTCGGACTGAATGCCAACTCCCTCGTCGCCTGTCTGGCGAGCCGCGCCATTGAGGAGAAAGGCTGGAGGTCGGCGCTGAGTGCGATGAGACAATGCCGGGCTGCCGGCCTCGACGTCGAGCTCTTGCTCATCGGTGAGGGACCGGTGGCGAATGAGTTGCGGCTCTTGGGGGAGCCCGGCTTGCATCTGTTCGGTCAGGTGAGCAATCTTCAGGACTATCTCGACGTCGCGGACGTACTTCTGCTGCCGACCTATTTCGTTGGTGAGTCATTTCCGCTCGTTGTTCTTGAGGCACTCGCCTGCGGTAAACCCGTTGTCACGACCGATGTGGGGCAGATCCCTGAAATCATCGGGAGGGGTCAGGATAGTGCAGGCATCGTGACACCGCTGGTGAATGGGCGCCCGGATGTTGATGCGCTCGCGTCAGCGCTTGTGTCACTCACCGATCCCCAGAGGAGAGCGCGTCTGGCCGAGAGCGCGCTTCGTCGCTACGCTGATCACTACACGATTGGCACCATGGTGGCGCGATACGATTCCCTCTATCGCGCGTGCATCGATCGTCGGGCGGTTCAACGGGCATAAGAGTGCAACGTTGTTGATCATGAAGCAGGAGGCTATGTTGAAACATTATGATGATCGTGGGCCGTCGGACCTTGATGGCATTTTTGCGTCGGATTTCGAATCGAATTGGCACATGCAAGGTGGCGAACGAGCCGCGTTAATCTATCTCTTACAGCGCTTCCGTCCCAAAATCAGCATCGAGATCGGCACCTTCCTCGGAGGCAGTCTGCGTCCGATCTCGACCTACAGCGACAAGGTTTATACGTTCGATATCGATCCTAACCAGCACCGGGTAGCGCCACAATTTCCAAGCGTGGAGTTTGTGACGGGTGACACCGCCGATACGCTTCGCCCGGTGATTGAAAGCATCGTCGCCGCGGGGGAGGAGATCGGATTCATTCTGATCGATGGGAGCCACGAGACAGAAGGTGTGCGCAAGGATGTTGAGGCGTGCCTTTCTTACGTTCCCCGCAGAACGCCCTGCGTTATCGTCATGCACGACAGTTCGAATCCGAAAGTGAGAGCTGGACTCCTTGCTGCCAACTGGGGCGCGTCGCCGTACGTTCAGAGCCTTGACCTCGATTTCGTACCTGGCGCTCTCTACAATCGGGCAGACATCAAGGACCAAATTTGGGGCGGGCTAGCGGTGGCTCTCCTCACTCCTAAGTCCAGGCAGGGACCGCTCAATGTTCAGGCTAATTTCAGCTATTCGCTCGAGAAGCTGAGGGTGGTCGCGTCACCTGGCGGAAAGTAAGGAGCGTATCGTACGTCTGATCGAGCGTTGCAAGCGGATAAGAAATTGAGCGGTCGCGTTTGATCGGGTTGGAAGTGAGAGCTTTTCATGAGTCAGTTTGATACCGACTACGATCTTGCATCTCTGATGCTTGTCAAACCTTCCGGCACGAACTTCGAGATGTTCGTAACGCCGCGCTTCATCGCGCCCTACAGTTATGGTTACGAGCCTCTTTCTACGGCCCTCGTTGCGGCCTTGGCACCAGCTCATGATGTCTTCATCGATGTAGGCGCACATTACGGCTATTACGCGTTGACCGCCTTGCGCGCGAACGAGAACGTCAGAGCGATCGCTATCGAGCCGGTCGAAAG
>JAEWKH010000068.1 GCA_023386155.1 Pseudomonadota bacterium | reverse complement strand
GCATCTCCCAGACGGCCCTGCGCGTGAACGGCGAGAAGGCGCTGCAATGGTGGAAGGACCGATTCGAGAGCCTCGCCATCGGCAGCGAACGAATCGTGGAGCGCGACGGGCGGCTCACCCTCGACTTCGAGGATTTCGAAGGCCAGCGCCTCAGTCTCGTGGACGACGGCGGGCAGGGTGAGGTCCATCCGTGGGAGCGCAGCCCCGTGCCGGCCGAATTCCAGATCCGGGGCCTCGGCCCGATCCGGATCAGCGTGCCGAAACTCGAGCGCACGGCCCGCGTCCTGACGGAGGCGATGAACATGCGCGAGGCCCGCGAATACCGCGTCGGCGATACGCCCGTCCATGTGTTCGAGATGGGTGAGGGCGGCCCTGCGGCGGAACTGCACGTGGCCGTGGAGCCGGGCCTTCCTCCGGCCCGGCCCGGAGCGGGCGGCGTGCACCACGTGGCCTTCCGCACGCCGAACGAGCAGACCTATCAGGAATGCTGGGAGCGGTTGCAATCGTTGCGGGCTCCTTCCAGCGGCCCGGTGGACCGCTACTACTTCCGGAGCCTCTACTTCCGTGAACCGAACGGAATCCTGTTCGAGATCGCCACGGACGGTCCAGGCTTCGCCACGGACGAACCCATGGAGAAGCTCGGTGAACGTCTGGCTCTCCCGCCCTTCCTGGAGCCGCGCCGGGCGCAGATCGAAGCAGGCCTCAAGCCACTCTAAACGCAGCCGTTTTACGGCTCGGAAAACATCAGGAAGACCCGCAGCCGTCCCGCATCGCCATGCGGGACGGCTTGTCTTTTCGGGCCGGTCTGGGATTTTCTGCCGCTACAGTTAAATAACCAGTACAAAATAACATCGGCGGTTTAGCCGCTTTTACTTCTGAAGCGAAGTTGTATAACACTTTGATCAATTTTATCTGTTTCTATCGCTTACATTAATTTCCGTAGGGGAGCTGCATGCTTGGCGCCAAGACCAGACTGGGCTTGCTGGGAACGTTTGTCGCGTTCCTAGGAATCATGGGCGCGGCTTTCGCTGGATCGCTGTCGGCCCCGACGGAGCGGCCGATCCTTACGATCTCTGGCAAGATCGGAGTGACCAACAAGGACGGCACGGCGCAATTCGACCGCGCCATGCTGGAATCCCTCGGCCTCGTCACCATCGAGACGGCATCTCCCTGGTATGAAGGCAAGGTGAAGTTCGAAGGCGTTTCCCTCGACAAGCTGATGAAGCAGGTCGAAGCGAAGGGTGACCGCATTTCGGTCATCGCGCTCAATGATTATGCCACCGAGATCCCGATGGCGGATTTCAAGAAGTACAACGTCATCCTCGCCCTCAAGCGCAACGGCGAGTACATGCCCGTGCGGGACAAGGGGCCCCTGTTCATCGTCTATCCGTATGATTCCGATCCTGAGCTCAGGACCCAGACCTACTATGCCCGCTCGGCGTGGCAGGTCGCCAGAATCGAAGTGAAGTAGCGTCCGTCGGCAGGCCTCGGAGGCCCAGCATTGTCCCTGCGCACCTTCAAAACGGTTATTGCGATCGTTATCGGCGGTTTTCTGATCGCCGGAATCTACATTTCGGTGCTGGTCGTTCAGCGCCAGGGTGCCTTGCAGCAGATCTCCGTCTACAACCCGGCCTGGGAAGCAGGGCAGGCCACCTCCGAGTTCATCCGTCTCGAGCAGCGGCTGGCCGAATTCGGGAAGCCGGGTAGCGAGGTCGACAAGGACGAGGTCGAACTGCGCTTCGACATCCTGCTCGGAAGAGCCCAGATCCTGAACGAAGGATCCTTTCAGGACATTCTTCAGCGCAATCCCGAGCATGAGGGCACCCTGCGCGAGTTGAAGGAGAAGATTGCCGCCGCCGAGCCCCTGATCGCACAGATCGATCAGAGGCCCGATGCGGCCGAGGAGGTGCTTGCCATCCTGCGCCCGTTGGAAGGCCGGCTCTCGCAGCTCGCATCCGTGGCGCACAACCACGGAGCTGCGCTCGTCCAGAAGGACCAGCAGGAACTGATCCGGCTCCACTGGGCCTTCTCCGGCATCGCGGCAAGCCTGATCCTTGTCGGGATCGTCCTGATCTTCCTGCTCGACAAGCACAACAGGCTCCTTGGACGAGCCCATGAGGAGCTGCATGTCCTGGCGCATCAGGATTCCCTCACGGGCCTGCCCAATCGCGTCGTGCTCCGCAACGAGCTGGAGCAGGCGCTCAGGCGTCTGAAGCCGAACGGGCGCACGGTGGCTGTTTCCTATCTGGATCTGGATCACTTCAAGGACGTGAACGATTCCTTCGGTCATGAAACGGGCGACGAGCTGCTCAAGGCCGTGGCCGATCGCCTGCGCGCCTGCATTCCAGCCAGCGAAGGCCAGGTGCGGAACCTGATTTCCAGGTTCGGCGGCGACGAGTTCGCCATCCTCCAGACGGGAATCCGCCGCCCGGAGGAGAGCGCCGCTCTCGCATCGCGCATCGTCGAAGCCCTGCGCGAGCCTTTCAGCGTGAACGGGCAGGAACTATTCATCGGCACGAGTATCGGCATCGCCCTGGCCCAGAGGAACATGACCCCGAGCCAGGTCCTGAAGCATGCGGACATGGCCCTCTATCACGCCAAGGCGGACGGACGCGGCACGTACCGCTTCTTCGAGCCCGACATGGACGAGCAGCTCCAGGCTCGCCGCGCCCTGGAAGTCGATCTTCGCAAGGCGATGACCAACGGCGAGTTCGAACTGTTCTATCAGCCGCAGATTAATATCCAGAAGAACGAGATCGGCGGCTTCGAGGCTCTCCTGCGCTGGCACCATCCCGAGCGCGGCCTCGTCCCGCCGGCCGAGTTCATCCCGGTGATCGAGGATACCGGCCTCATCTCGCCCCTGGGCGACTGGATCATCGAGCAGGCCTGCAAGGAGGCGGCCTCCTGGCCCAGCGGCCTCCATGTGGCCGTGAACCTCTCGCCGATCCAGTTCCGAAACCGCGGTCTCGTGCAGAGCGTCAGCAGGGCCCTGGCGGCGTCGGGGCTCGCGCCGAACCGGCTGGAGCTCGAGATCACCGAGTCGGTGCTGCTCCAGGACAACGAGATGACCGTCTCCACGCTCCACCAGCTGCGACGGCTCGGCGTGCGCATCGCGATGGATGATTTCGGAACCGGCTACTCGTCCCTCAGCTATCTGCGAAGCTTCCCGTTCGACAAGATCAAGATCGACCAGTCCTTCGTGCGGGAAATGTCCCAGCGGGCGGATTGCCTCGCCATCGTGCAGTCCGTCGCCAATCTGGGCGCCAGCCTGGGCATGCCGACCGTGGCCGAAGGCATCGAGACGGAGGACCAGCTGCGGCAGATCCAGGCGGCCGGGTGCACCGATGCGCAGGGCTATTATTTCGGGCGTCCCAAGCCGGCCCGCGAACTGGTCCATACGCTGGCCGCGCTCAAGCACAAGGTGAGGGTCGCTTGAGGCGCGGTGCCCCCGCGCGATTTTGTCGACGTAACGGAATATGCTAGGCACATTTTCCATGGCCTGAATGGAAAAATGCGAAGCAGGCGAAGGTTCAGGCGGCGCCGCCTGAAGTTCGGCAACACGCAGAGCACTGATGACGGGAGCAAGGTGAATGAAGACATATTGCGAGTTTACGTTCGAGGCCGCGCACTCGGTGGCTCCCTATTCCGGGCTGCACGGGCACACCTTCATCGTGAAGCTCACCTTCGGCGGCCCGGTCGACGAGGTCTATGGCTGGCCGGTTAATCTCTACGACGTCGAGAACTACATCAAGGAGATCAAGGGCGAGCACGGATCGGGCCTCGATCACGGCAATCTCGATCTCAACCCTGAGATCGGCGTCGCCTCGCTCGAGAACGTCACCACCTATATCTGGAAGCTCGTGAAGGCCCGGTTCCCCAACCTCGAAGAAGTCGAGCTCAAGCGCGGCATGCCGGGCTCCACGGAGGGCTGTATCTATCGCGGCGAAGCTGCCGGCCGCAGCAGTCTCGCGGCCTGAGGTCGTCCATCCTTCAAAACGAAAGAGCCGCCCTTGCGAGGCGGCTCTTTTCATGTCGAGCTTAACTCGCCCTTCAAGGCACGTAGCCGAAGGAATAGGATACGGTCAGGCCGAAACCGAACTGGTTCTCCGAGCCGAAACGTTCGACGATCGGGCTGTCGGCCGCGTCGCCCACCAGGTGCTTGTAGGTGACGAAGGCCGTCGTCGACCATTGCTGCGACCAGTCGTAGCTGATCGCGCCTGTTGCCCCCACCGAAGTGATGCCGCCGGAAGGCCGGTAAGGCGTGACCTGGCCGTTCAGCGCCGCCTCGGCGGGCGTCACGCCGAAATAGGTGCGGGTGAATTCGCTGTCGCCGAGTGCGAGGCGGGGCCCGATCGAGACGGTGTAGGCCCCGAATCTCTGCACCGCGTCGAGGCCGAAATCGGCCACGAAGCCCTCGTGCCCATTGAAGCCACGCCGGATCTCGGCGCGGGCCCGCAGGAACTCGAGCGGCCAGTATTCCACGAAGACGCCGGGCTCCACCGCCCAGTTGATCTTCTCCAGGCCGAAGAGCTCCCGGTTGTCCTGCAGATATCGCCCGCCTACGAAGCGACCCACGACGCCGACCCGAACGGCGGAATCCTCCAGGAACGAGAAGCTCAATCCGTCGTCGGGAGCGCTGAAGCGCTCGACCGTGCCGGCACGGCGAAAGCTCAGGGAGGGATAGCCGATGAAGCTGAAATCGTCCGAACCCGGATAGGACGGTCCCACCCGAAGATTGCCCTTCACGGTGACGATCCAGCCGGAGGAGGTTTGAATCGATTCGGGCGAGAAGAGCAGATCCGCGGCCTGGGCCATAGTCGAACCCGCCATGAGGGCGGTCAGAACGGCGAGGGATGTGGCGACGCGCATGGCTCTTCCGATTCAAAATTCTGCCCTGCCGTCGTGGCGTCAAACTTACGTAAGGTCAAGTCTCGGATTCCGCCTATGGTTTCGCGTTGGTGACCGTGCGGATGCAGGAAGGAGCCTCGACCGCAGGAGAACTTTCGGGCGGCTGAGCGGTTGAACCAGACAGAATGTTGCATGGGAGAGCTTCTTGTCCGTGACCAGCGCCAGCAGCCGACAGCAGCCCGATGAATTCTATCCCAAGCCGCCGCCGACCGAGCCGGTGCCTGCCATGCCCATTCCACCCGAGACGCCTGGTCCCACGGTCCCGCCGAGCACTCCGTCGCCCATTCCCGAGCAGCCCCCGGAGCTCGAGAAGCCCGTCACCCATCCGATGCCGCCGCCCGAGGTCCCGTGAGTCTCCGGGCCTTTGGCCCGGACGGCGCTGATTCAGGCTCCCTGTATGCGAAGATTGTTCTGAACGTTGGCGATGCCTGACGCCATCTCGGCCAGATCCTCGGCACGGCGCTTGACGCCGCGGCTGGATACCGTGCCGTCGAGGGTGACTTCGCCGTCCTTGACCGTTACCTCGATGTTCGAGGCGTCGATGAACTGGTCTTCCGTCAGGCGCTCGCACACGTCTTCATGGATGCGCTCGTCGGACCGTCGGTATCCTTTGGGTCCGCGTCCGCGATGAGCCCCGATGGGACGTTCGCCCGCTCGGTCCGAGCGGATCTCCGCATCGTCCGGATCGCGCGAGCCGAAGGCGCCCAGGCCGGACCGGGCACGGCTGTAGCCGGAGTCGAACCCTTCGTCATCCGGAGGGCCTGAGCGACCGTCGTCGATCACGCCGCCTGCAAATTCATCGGTGTCGCGGCCGTAGCCGCCCGGATATTCGCGGCCTTCGCCCCGAAAGCCGACGGCACCGCGCGGCGGCGCGTCGCCGTATCCATTCTCGTCATGGAAGGGGTTCCGGTTCCTGCGGCGGGTGTCTACCATGGTCTGCTCCTGTCGATCGCATGAGCAACCACCCCGCTTCCCCTCCGGTTCCACACGAAAGGATCGCCCGAAAGGGCGCAGATTCATCGGCATGAAAGCAGCTCAGCGCGCCAGACTTTTCAATGATGTCTTCGCCCGTGACCAAGGGCGCTGCGTCTATTGCGGCATCCCCGCGCGGCGGCCAGGGCGCGGCGTGAAGCGGGCGCCCGATCTCGCGACCCTCGACCATGTGGTTCCACGATCCCTGGGCGGCCCGCTCAGCCGCGACAACATCGTGCTGGCCTGCTCAGCCTGCAACAACGAGCGCGGCACCATGGATGCACAGGCGTTCAGGGCCTCGAAGGCCGTCGGGGCCGGATCGTGAGCGCCCGAACCCGGCCGGCCATGGAACAGCTCCACGCGTCCCGACGTTCGACAGCGAGAAGCGACATGGCGAAAGGACGGTAACGATGAATATCGAGGATCAGGTGCGCGAGGCCATCGTCGCAGAGCTGAAGCGCCAATCGGAAGCAGGTCAGCAGGGGCTCCGCGTCAAGTCGGGCGAGGCCGAGATGATCACCATCGAGGGACGGGTCAATCTCGACGAGCTGACCATGGCCGTGGTGGGATCCCTGGCCGGAGGACCTTGAGACCAAAAGCCTCCGCGGCTGGTGACGACTCCCATGATGTGGGCGATAAGGGCGGCCAGCTATGCAGGGAGATCGCTTTGGCAAAGCAGGACATCGCAATTCAGACGCAGGACGGGACCGCCAGGGCAGGCCTGTTCCGCCCGAGCCGACCGACAGCTTCGGGCGTCATCCTCTACATGGATGCGTTCGGCCCGCGTCCCGCGCTCGATGCGATGGCCGAGCGGCTCGCGGCTGAAGGCTATATGGTTCTGGTTCCCGATCTCTTCTATCGGTTCGGCGATTATGGCCCCTTCGACGCCACGACGGCCTTCTCCGAGGAGCCCAGCCGCAGCGCGTTGAGAAGGATGATCGACGGCACGAGCCAAGACATGACCCGGCGCGATTCGGCCGCCTTCCTCGAAGTGCTGACGGAGGTGGGCGCGACGGGCCGGATCGGCACGGTCGGCTATTGCATGGGCGGCGCGCGCGCCATCAACGCGGCGGCGGCCTATCCGGACCGTATCGCGGCCGCCGCCAGCTTCCATGGCGGGCGCCTCGCGAGCGACGCACCCGACAGCCCGCATCGCCACGTATCGGCGATCAAGGGGCGCGTCTATGTCGGCAGCGCCGGGGTGGACGGCAGCTTCCCGCCTGAACAATCGGCCCTGCTGGCCGAGGCGCTGCGCCGGGCCGGGATCGACCACATCATCGAGAACTATGTGGGCATGGCCCATGGCTGGGCCGTGTCCGACCACAGCGTCTATGACGTACGCGGCGCCGAGCGGCACTGGAAGCGGCTGCTGACCTTCTTCGAAGAGACTCTGCACTAGCTAAGAAGAGAAGAGGCATCGACTCCAAAAGCGGGCCCACTTTTGGAGTCGATGCCTTAGGATTCCTCAGGCGGGCTTCGTGGCCTTCGGGGGCAGCGGGAACAGGCTCACGAAGCGTTGGGCGAGGACACGGTCGCCCTCGATTCGCAGCGCGCCGGCCTGTTCCAGCATTTCCAGCTTCTGGCCGCCGTAGATCGCCCCGGCCAGCACCGGTGGCGTTCCTGCCAGGATCAGGTCGGCTCCATCGAGAGGGCCGCGGTCGATTGCGAGCCGCCCATCGGCCAGGCGGGCGAGGAAGGTTTCCTCGCCGATCCGAAAGCCGATTCGCGCTTCCAAGTCCTTTGCCCGTTCCGCGTTGAACATCGTCCTCATGGACAGAACCAGGGAGGCCGTGCTGAACGGCAGGGTCGGGTCGTGCGCCGGTGAGCGGGCCGCCCAGCGTCCCAGCGCCTGAAAGATCGGCTCGCTCTCGTATCCCCATTCCGTCAGTTCATAGACCTGCGCGGCCGCCGGCGGCGGCAGCCTGCGCCGCACCAGAATGCCCGCCGCCTCCAACCCCTCGAGCCGCTGGGTGAGAACATTGGCGCTGATCCCGGGCAGGCTCTGCCGCAGGTCGCTGAAGCGCCTCGGCCCCAGCATGAGCTCGCGCATCACCAGGAGCGCCCACCGCTCGCCCACGAGGTCGAGCGCATGGGCCGTCGCGCAGGCGTCCTCGTAGTGGCGCCTGGAGCGACCGTCTGGCTTCTCAGTTATTTTTTCTAACTTCATAGTTGCTATTTATAACTTTCCATGGAATCACTGTCAAACCACAAGCCAGAGGGAGAGACCCATGTCCAAGCTGATCTTCGTGAACCTGCCCGTCAGCGACCTGCCCAGGTCCATCGCCTTTTACGAGGCCCTCGGCGCCGTGAAGAACGAGCAGTTCACCGATCACACAGCCGCCTGCATGGTCTTCTCCGAGACCATTCATGCGATGCTCCTGACCCACGACAAGTTCCGTCAGTTCACGCCGAAAGCCATCGCCGATGCCAGCAAGAGCACGGAGGTCCTGATCTGCCTGTCCTCCGACAGCCGCGAGGATGTCGACGCCACCATCGCCAAGGCCGGCGCTGCGGGAGGGAACATCGATCCCGGCCCGAAGCAGGATTACGGCTTCATGTACGGCCGCAGCTTCGAGGATCCCGATGGCCACATCTGGGAAGTGATGTGGATGGATCTCGAAGCCGCCAAAGAAGCCATGAATGTGCCGGCGTAAGCGCGAAAACCAGACAGGGACGCGGCAGGCCAGCTCGCCGAATGCGCTGAGGGCGAGCTTCCTGCCTCTGCGGTGGGGCTCCTCCAGGAGACACGACTGATGAGCACGATCTCAGACACGCCGGCAACGCAAGCCGACGTCAGGAACAGTGGAAGCGTCTGGACCGGACGGGCCTTAAGCGGTCTCGTGGTCCTCTTCCTCCTGTTCGACGGAGCGATCAAGCTGGTGCCGCTTCAGGTGGTGATGGATACGGTGATTCCGCTCGGCTGGCCGACGGATCCCGCCCTGTGGCGCGCGCTCGGCGGCGTGCTTATCGCGTCCGCTTTGCTCTACGCCAATCCGCGCACATCGGTTCTGGGTGCGATTCTGATCACGGCCTATCTCGGCGGCGCCGTCGCCACTCACGTGCGCATCGGCAGTCCGCTGTTCAGCCATACGCTGTTCGGTGTCTATCTCGGAATTGCCCTATGGGTCGGGCTCTGGCTGCGCGACCCCCGCGTGCGGGCGTTGCTGCCTGTTGCCTGCTGACATCTCGCTCCTGCGAAGGATCGCGCATCGACGACCGTATGGCGCCTCGCCTGTTCAGGCGACGGCGGAGGCCAGCTGGATCTGCAGGTCGTCGATGACGACGCGGTTTCGTCCGGCGGCCTTGGCCTTGTAGAGGGCGCCATCCGCCCGTTCGATGACATCCTGGATATCCCGATCGTCCGAACCGGCCATCGCACCGCCGATGCTGATGGTGACGGACAGCCTCTGGCCCTGATGCTCGATCCTAAGAGCCTCGATCGTCCGGCGCAGGTTCTGAGCGGCAACGATGATTCCGTCCGCATCCACTCCATGCATGAGGACGACGAACTCCTCGCCGCCAAAACGCGCGATGGTGTCGGAGGAGCGCAGCGACGCCTTGAGGGCGTTCCCCACCGCCTGGAGCACGACGTCGCCGGCCGCGTGGCCGTAGGTGTCGTTGACCTTCTTGAAGAAATCGATGTCGAGGAGGAGCACGGTCAGCGGACGCTCATGACGGCGGCAGAGATTGAAGGTCTCGTCCGCCAGGAGGCCGAAGCCCCGGCGGTTGAGAAGGCCGGACAGGGCATCCGTCTCGGCCAGCCGGCGAAGAGCGGACATGTCCTTTTCATGCTGCGAGGCAACCTCGATCACCTGTTGCTCGGCCGCACCCGCTCGACGGAGAAGCGAGCGGAGTGCCGCCGAGAGCCTGATGATCTCCGATGAGCCCGCCACCCGGGGAACCTGGGAAATCGTCGGATCGCGTCCGATCTTGTCGGCGGCCTGGATGATCGCCTGCAAAGGACGGACAACGCCTCTCGCGATGAGGAGCGCGCAGACGAGCCCCGCCAGGGCGATGGCGCATCCCAGGCCGATGATCGTCCAGACGATACCCCTGGTGGCCGCAAAGGCGACGCTGTCGGGCTGGCGGGAAATCACGATCCAGTCGAGACCCGGATAATCCTTGTAGCCGCGGGCGGTGGCGTACCCGGTCAGCATCGGTTCAGGCCCGGCGGTATCTTCGAAGGCACCTGCCTTGGCCTGGCGCATCGCGCGGATTCGGTACTCGGAGAACGGCTTGTCCCCGATATTCGGGCCGAGGAGCATCGTTCCGTCGCTGGAGAGAATCCAGATCGATTTCCCGCTGGGCCGGGCCTCGTTGTGGAGAATCGCCTGCCGCCGTTCTTCCGCCCAGGTCCAGCTCAGATGGGCGCCGATCACGCCGATTACGCGGCCGGTCTCGTCACGAACGGGTGCGGCCACATCGACGAAGCGGAAAGGCTCGTTGTTCGGTGCAGGGCCCAGAAGCGTGGCGAGCAACTTGGCTTCGTGCACGTCGCCGACAGCAGGTCCCTTGAGGCCATCCTGAAACCAGGGCCGGGCCTGCACGGACTGACCTTCCAACATGCCTCGCGTCGCGGCCCGGACCGTTCCATCCGGCGTCGCATAGCCGATCCAGGCATAATCGGGATAGGAGCTCCTCAACTGCTCGAGCACCTGGCGGATCACGGCCGGATCGCCCGTCCAGATGGTCTTCAGAGGTTCCATGGAGGCCAGGTTGCTAACTTCCCGGTAGCGCTCGAACATGCCGCGATCCAGGATGCTCGCCGTGAGTGCAGCGTCGTGGGCCTCGTTGTTCATGACGATCTGCCGAACCCGGCTCTGGGCGATATAGGCTGCTCCTGCAGCAAGGGCGCACACGAGGGCCAGGCACAGCACACCGACCAGCAGGGTGATCTGCTGCCGAAGCGACCAATGCCGTATTGCTATCATGAGCAGCCCCCTGAAGGACGAGATGTAGGAAAGGCGAGCTTTATACCGGCAATGGACCTGCGCGCCATCCTTTCAACCGGATGATTAAGGCCCCGGCCGGATCCTGGCTCGGCGCCGATGGAAGCCGGCTGCTATTCCGCATAGGATTGAAAACGGATCCCTGCCATGCAAGCCTGAAGCAGACCGGGGAGAGCGATGGCCATTTACATTCTGGCGCTCCTGATCGGAGTGATTGCGGGCCTGCGCGCGATGACGGCTCCCGCCGCCGTCAGCTGGGCGGCTTTCCTCGGCCTCCTCAATCTCGAGGGAACCTGGCTCGCCTTCATGGGCTATCGCTTCACGCCCTGGATCCTGACGATCCTCGCCATCGGGGAGCTGATCGGCGACCAGCTGCCCACAACGCCGAGCCGCAAAACGCCTCTCCCCTTCGCGACCCGGATCATCGTCGGCGGCCTGTGCGGCGGCGCGATTGCCGCACAGGGCGGTTCCTTCCTGGGCGGGATCGTCGCCGGAGCCGTGGGTGGGATCATCGGAACCCTGGGAGGTGCGGAAGGCCGGTCACGCCTGGCAGCCGCCTTCGGCAAGGATCGTCCGGCCGCCCTGATCGAGGATATCGTCGCCATCCTCGGAGCAATGCTGATCGTGGGAGCGATACCATGACCCGATCTTTCGATGCCATCGTGGTCGGAGCCGGCCAGGCAGGGCCGTCGCTTGCCGGGCGGCTGACCGGCGCCGGCATGAAGGTTGCCGTCATCGAGCGCAAGCTTTTCGGCGGAACCTGCGTCAACACCGGCTGCATGCCGACGAAAACCCTGGTGGCGAGCGCCTATGCGGCGCATCTCGCCCGCAGGGGCGCGGATTACGGGGTCGCCATCACGAGCCCCATCGCAGTCGATATGAAGCGGGTCAGGGCTCGCGCCGAAACCGTATCGACCAGGGCGCGCACGAACATCGAGACCTGGTTGCGCGGCATGGATGGCCTGACCGTCATCGAGGGGCATGCCCGCTTCGAGGGGCCGGACACGCTCCGCGTGGGCGACGAGGTGCTGAAGGCGCCGCGCATCTTCCTCAATGTCGGCGGCCGCGCGAGCGTTCCCGACATGCCGGGCGTCGATGCGGTTTCCTACCTCACCAACACGTCGATCCTCCAGCTCGACACGCTTCCCCGGCATCTCGTCGTGGTGGGCGGCAGCTATATCGGGCTTGAATTCGCGCAGATGTACCGCCGCTTCGGCGCGCAGGTGACCATCATCGAGAAGGGCCCGCGCCTGATCGCCCGTGAGGACGAGGACGTGTCCGAGGCCATTCGCGAGATTCTGACCGCCGAAGGAATCGCCGTCCGGACCAACGCCACCTGCATCGGCTTCAAGCCGCACGCGGACGGCGTGGCGGTCGATGTCGACTGCACCTCGGGCGATCCGGTCGTGGTCGGCTCGCATGTGCTGCTCGCCGTCGGGCGCCGGCCCAACACGGACGATCTCGGCCTCGACAGGGCAGGCGTTGCGGTCGATGAGAGAGGCATGATCGTCGTCGACGATTTCCTGGCCACGAACGTGCCCGGCATCTGGGCCCTTGGCGACTGCAATGGCCGCGGAGCCTTCACCCACACGGCCTACAACGATTACGAGATCGCCGCCGCCAATCTTCTCGACGGCGCATCGCGGCGGGTCAGCGACCGGTTGCTGGGTTATGCGCTGTACATCGATCCGCCTCTCGGCCGCGTCGGCATGACGGAGACGGAGGCGCGCCGGACAGGCCGCAAGCTTCTCGTCTCCAAACGCCCGATGACGCGGGTCGGGCGCGCAATCGAGAAGGATGAGACGCAGGGCTTCATGAAGATCGTGGCGGATGCCGACACGAAACGGATCCTCGGCGCGGCCATTCTCGGAACCGGCGGCGACGAGGCGATCCATGGCATTCTCGACATGATGAATGCCGGCGCCGACTATCCGACCTTGCAATGGTCCGTGCCGATTCATCCCACCGTCTCGGAACTGATCCCGACGGTCCTCGGCGATTTGAAGCCCATAGTGTGAGTGCACCTCGCGCGGAACGCGGGCCCGGTTTGCCGGGAGGTGCAGCGATCCCATCAACAGAAAGGGCGCCCTCTTGCGAAGGCGCCCTTTCTGCTTTGCCGATGTGTGCGAAACACTAAAAGTCTGACTCAAATTCAGCCGTTTCTCCTAAGGAAATGACACTAAAAGTCTGACTCACGTTTCACAATAAGCTGACTCTCGGGGGCAGGCCTTGCAGAAAAGACTGACTCAAGCTCAGTTCTGTTACTTTAGAGCATAAGAGGAGACGAAGAAGCTAGCTTGGAGTTCATAATGACAGGATCGCTCGCCAGAGGCTTGGTTGCGGGAACCGACACTGGCTAAGCGGGCCCAGGTGTTTCAGACCCAACCTTTGTGCGAGAATTTTGCCGTGGTTCCATCTGTTCTGTTCACCCAAAAGCACTTGGTCCCGAAATCAGCGCTTCGCACGCTGAAGTCCTTCACGCCGGTACCAATCTTCTCCTTCGCTTCTGGATGCCTGGCCAGGACAGCCTCCAGCACGACGGCATCGGCCGCGTTGACCCGGTCCCCAACGTCATACCGACGAAGCATCGCATTTAGGTAAGCGATTGCGTCGCCCTTCTTGTCGAAATGCTTAGGGCCTAGAGTTACGGGCTTCTTCGCACCCATTTCTTTCTCCTCTCGCGTCACTCAAGAACTTCTGCCGGCCCGGCACCATCGGTCGAAAGCAGCCGCACGCGCAGTTCCCGAATAATGACGGCCGGTATGTCCATGCCGTCGAGCTGGTCAGCGCGTTCGACAACCCACTCGCGGCACTCGTCCACGCCGAGATCGTCGCGGGCAATCTTCTCGTAGAGCGTCACCGCGCTCATGCGGGATAGGCCGAGTTCCATCAGAGAAATAAGAGTGCGGGAAGAGACCCCGAACTCGAGCTGGGTACCAATGTCCAGTCCATCTTCGATCAGATCTTCACGACCTATCGACCTGAGATGCAGGTGCAGCACATCCATGTAGGCTGACAGGTACTTCGGAGCCTTGAAGCGCGCAATCTGCTCAACCAAAGCCATCGTGTCGCGTATGAGCTGTGGCAACTTAAAGGAACGTCCGACCTTCTGGTGCCACTCAATGTTCCTGCGGATGATCTCGGCTAGAGACCGGCCCTTCAGCCACTGGACAACAATCAATGCATAGAGCCTGATGTGACCCTCGGGCTCGAACGCCGGAAACAAGCTCGCGTTGATCCGGCGCATGATGGTGACGAACCGGTCGTAGCTGTCGTCGCTCGCGACATCAGCCGGCAGCAAGTTCTCGGGTTCGCCTTCATATGCCCTGAAAGTTTCCAGCAGGCGCTGCAGTCCGACGGGGCTGACGCCCGGGTGGCGAGCCGATAAGCTGGCATCGATTTCCAACTGGTCTGCAAGACCGCGCAGTACATCATCGAGCCTTGCGATGAAAGCAGGGTCGTGACGCTTGGCGAGGTTCGCCTGGAAAATTGATCCCAGCCGCATGTAGGACGTCAAGAGGTAGGCGCCAACCTGCTCGAACTCTTCGCTATCTTCCATATCCGAGAGTATCTGCTCGCCTCGCCTCGCTAAATAGTCGACGAACCTTTCACCGAGGTCGAGCACTGCATCGCTCTCCCGCTTGATCGGGTATCTCGCGCGGAGTGGAACTCCCTCCGGCCATGCCACAGTGTCGTTCGGGTCAATGCATATGATGTTGCCCTGGAACTCGTCTCCCCAGCGTCCGGCCCGACCCGCTAGGTTCCAGAAATCGTGCGGCTCCATGGGATTGCCTTTGCCCTTACGTGGGCCGCGTACGACGATCGTGCGGCACGACAGGTTGACGCCCTCAACCAGCGTCGAGGTGCAAACCAGGAAACGGATCTTGCCCAATCGGAACAACCGCTCAATTTCGAGACGGAGAAGCGACGGCATGTTGCCGAAGTGGAACGCTATGCCCTGCTCGACTAAGGGTGCCAACCGGAAGTTCGGATGTACGCCCTTGCGCGCAAGTTCGGCCAAGGCAGCGAGCTCTGGATCGATGGAGTTCGGATCTAACTCGGGCTGAAGTTGACTGATCAGATCTGCGATATCCTCGGAGTCTGCCGCACCGTTAGCGTAAACGAGGGTGCCGCCGCGTTTGCCGGCTGCTGCAGCGATGAAGGCAAGACGCTTGATGAAGCTGTTTGGTGAACTCGCGAGCTCAAGCGTCCCAATTGGGATCGTGGCTTCCGCCTGCCTTATTGCTAGGTTCCATCGCTTGGGTTTCCCGGGAACCTGCCGGGCCAGCAGTAAATTCTGGAGGACTGTCGGGGTATCGCTGTCGACTGCTACTGTCTCGCTGCCTCCTGGCGCGTCCGCCAGGAGTTCCTCAGGATTCTGGGTGGCCGGACTGATGAAGACGACCTTCATCTGCGGGTTTGTGCGCGCCGCGCGCTCGATTGAATCCTGTAGGATGACGCCTCGTCCATTGTCGCCGATCTTGTGCGCCTCATCCACGATCAGGAGATCGACGAGAAAAGCATCGCCCAGAACGTTAGCGAGGAGGTGAAGTCGTTCCTGTGTCAGGACAAGCACAAGCCGATGACCACCAGAGCGCGCTGCATCATACCTGCTCCGCAGTGGAAGAGAGGATACTTCGATGCCCTTTTTGTTGCCGAGGAGGTTCTGGAGGTTTGTCTCGATCTCCGAGACGAGCGCCCGGGTCGGAGCAAGGTAGATGGCCACCTTGGCTCCTGCCGCACTGAGCTGATCGACGAGCCATTGCAGCACCAAAAAGGTCTTGCCCGACGCAGTGGGCGCCGACGCCGAAAGCCAGCGGGCCCGTGAGGCGTTCGTCCAGAATCGCTGCTGGAAGTCGTTCACCTGCATCCACGTTCCCGTAGTCTCTACGAGGATCGAACGGTCCATTTCGCGGCGCTGGGACTCAAGGCGGAGAGCGATCCCCAATCGCTCATCGAGATTCCTTCCCACGAGGTTGCGATCAACTGCCAGCGAGACTGCCCGGAAATTGGAGAGCTTACCAAGCAGCACAGCGCCTGCATCTCTGACGACCTTGTCATCCGTCAAGCTGATTGCAGCTACTGCTATCCTGAGTGCGGCCTCCTGATCTGCCCGCGCCTCCGACCGGGCCAGAATGCTGCCCGCGAAGACGAGACGCTGCCAATCGATCCCCTCTACTGTAATCTCGTCAACCTCCTCCGCGAGGTTGTCCAATTCGGACCGGACGGTCAGTCGGACGATCTTGTTCAGGTCGTCGCGCACGCCTTCTGCGAGCAGCCATGACTGTAGATCCTCCAGGCTCATTTTTTTAATCCCATCGCCTTGAGGAACGCGTTCCGAAAGTCCTTCGCAGATGGCAAAGGCATGCAAAAGAACTCGATCTCTAGGTTGTTGAGCTTGTTCGCGGCAAGGCCCTTGCCGATCTGCTTCCGCCAATCGACGAGCGCCTTGCGCGCCGCTTCCGAAATCTCGTCCGCTACGGCCTCGGCATCCTTTTTGGGGTAAAACGGAACTGCAAATCCCACTAGCGCAAGCCCACAGTAGCGAACGCGCTTCGATTGGGGCGACGACCTGTCAAAGTACTTCTTGAGCGCGGCGGTAAGCGTCGGGTTGCTAAGATCCGCCTTGTCGCTCAGTAGCAGAAGATCGCGCTCCCGCTCGGCGCCTTCGTGCTCGGGCTCGATAAGGTAGGGGGCCAGCGAGCCGAGGCAGGCTCGGATGGCATCGCCCACCTTCTCGTAGATTTTGGACTCTCCCCAGTAGAGTTTCAGCACGCCGTCCGGCGTGACGCCGGCGTAGACTCCATCGGCGCCATGGTAGTGGAGGCGGTCGTCAGTCTTGAGATCCATCTTGCACAGGATCTGAGGTAGCTTGAGGAACCGCTCGGCTAGCATGAAGAGCAGCATCTCTCCACCCTCGCCCGTGTTCGCCAAGTCGGTGAAGGAACGCTTCGCCCTCTCGACTAGCTCAGTGACCGCTTCGGTGCTGTTGAATTTGGCGTCGCGCGCCTTCGCTTCCGCGACCTTGGATCGCGGCAGAGCGTAGTCTGCAGCCGCGTTCCTCATGAATTCGGCAAGGCGGTGCAGCTGGATGCGGCCATTGCCGTCCACGGCGAGGCAATGACAGTGAATTTTGACCGAGTGGCCCGCGATTACAATATCCCGCTCAACGAGCGTGAGATGGACATCTAGTGCTTCTGGATTTCCTGTTAGCGCGGCTTCTAAATCGGTCGAGTTTATCGTCGACAGACTTGCTCCCCCATTGAGATCGACCTGCTTATCCCCGAGGTCAGCTGGCTTCTTGAACCTCAAGATCTATCATGACTTCGCCGATGCTCAATAGTTTATGATGTCGTGATAGATTCAACTTTCGGCTGTATTGGCATCGGTTGTGAAACCGCAAACCGATTCTTGATTGCGCCGATAGTTCACCGGGTTAACGATGAAGAAAGGTCGTAGCGAACTTCCGCATTTGGCGGTCGGGCTCAGTCCGCCAAGTGACCGAAAGGCGCAGAGCGAAGCATATGCTTTGGGGCGATCAGCCAACGCCTTTTCATAGGCACGTCTCGGAGGTAAAACGCAGGGCCGCTCACGTTGGGTAAGAAGACCTTCTCCAGAGGCCTAGATGACCAACAGAAGACTCAATTTGCGCCCTTCTATATGTCAGGAAACATTAGAGGTCGTTACTGAGAAGCAAACTGCTCTTGGCTTACTGTTAGCTTGAGCAGTTTGCCGAGATATTTCAAAGCTGCTGTATCCCACGATATCGGGCGAACGGTTTCTGACCCGTAGGCCCGAACAAAACCACGTCGTAAGTGTCGTTCTCGACACCCTCCACCTCCATCCCAGGAGAACCGACGGGCATGCCAGGCACTGCAACACCCTTGACCTGTGGTCTCTCGGCCAGAAGGCGCTTGATGGCGTCCGCGGGGACATGCCCCTCGACGACGTAGCCACCGACCTCGGCCGTGTGGCAGGAGGCGAGGTCCTGTGGCACGCCGAGCCGGACCTTCACCTGGTTGATCGCGGGTGTGTCCCGAACCTCCACCGGGAAGCCCGCAGCGCGGATATGGTCGACCCAGCCGGAACAACATCCGCAGGACGGATCCTTGCTCACGACGACCTTCGGCAGCCCTGTCTCGGCAAAGGCGGGCTTCATGGCCAAGACCGCCCCCGCGGTGCCGAGGACGGTCAGGAAACGGCGGCGGTCGAGCATGGATTCCTCCTTCAGGCAGCAGTCGGAGTGTAGCCGGCCTCGGCCACGAGGGCCTTGATGGAACTCAAATCGGTGCTACCGCGGACCGAGACAAGCTTGGAGGCGGGATCGGCCTCGACGTTCGTGCCCGGCAGGCCCGTCTCGATGGCCTTCTTGATCGTGCCGGCGCAGTGGCCGCAGGTCATGTCCTCGACCCGCAGGGTCAGGGCGGCCGGATCACGCTCGGCAGCCTGGGTGGACTGGGTCTGGTGGGTACTGCATCCGCACATAGTCCAAATCTCCGTTTCAGAGTGATGATGCATGCACCCTGCGCCTTCCCACGATGGCAAGGTCAAGCAGCTTTTCGCTGAAGAGAGCGACAAGGGGCCTGTTCGCATCGGGAACCGATCCCGCGAGGGTCCGTTTCCGCCATGACCCCAAGGAAGGTGCTGTGGCCTGCATCCGCCTCATGCTTCGTTGCCTGCTGGTCGTGACGGTCGCCCTCGGCCTCGCGAGTGCCCCACTGTATGCGGTCACCCAGGTTGCGAACGGGCCTGCGATCGCCCAGCCCCATCACGGGCACATGGCCCAGATCGATCAAGAATCCGCCGACCATGACCATGCGGCTCCGGCCCAGCCCCATGCGATGGGCCAATCCTGCTGTCACCCCGGTTGCGTGATGGCTGTCGTGCCGGGCTTCGCAAGCCTGACACCCATTCCTTTGTCATGGGTCACGATCCCGATCCCCGGCAACCCGGGAGTGGCACCTTTCGCCCCCTCGGGGCTCGACCGTCCGCCCAAGCAGGCCTGAGCCAAGGACGGAACCGACACGCTCCGGTGAAGGCTTCCGCTCGCCATGAGACTTGGCCCGCCGGCGCGCCGGGCGCCGTGCCCTTGCGGGCCGACAACTTACCGCGCCTGGAATTCAGGAGAACACCATGCACCAGATGTCCAAGGAGATGCAGTCCTGCATCGACGAATGTTTGCGCTGCTACCAGACCTGCCTCGGCATGGCGATGACCCACTGCCTCGAGCAGGGCGGCAAGTACGTCCAGCCCGGCCACTTCCGCCTGATGATGGCCTGCGCCGAGATCTGCCGGACCTCGGCTCACTTCATGTTGATCGGCACGCCACACCACAGGCACACCTGCCGCGAGTGCGCCGAGATCTGCGAGGAGTGCGCCAAGTCCTGCGAGCAGGTCGGCGACATGCAGGAGTGCGTGGACCAGTGCCGTCGCTGCGCCGAGAGCTGCCGGAAGATGGCTGCTTGATCCCCCTCATCATCCAAACACCATTGGAAAGGATACCTACATGACCATCCGAATGATCGCTCTTGCAGCCGCCTTAGTGTCCGTCGGCACCTTCGGTGCCATGGCCCAGCAGAACCAGCCGCAGCAGATGCAGCACCCCTCCGGCGGCCAGATGGCCATGTCAGCCGAGAGCTTGCCGGAGGAGTGCCGGACGGCGGTCCAGGTCGGCGGCCAGATGCAGATGATGCAGGGAATGCAGGGCATGGACATGTCGGGCATGCAGCAGGCCATGCAGGGCATGATGGCCAACATGAACGAGGCCCAGAAGGGCTACATGGAGGCCATGATGAAGATGCACGGCCCGATGATGGCTGCCCACATGATCAAGGACTCCGACGTCGCTTTCGTCTGCGGGATGATCGCCCACCACCAGGGCGCCATCGACATGGCCGACGTGGTCCTCAAGACCGGCGACAACGCCGATGCCAAGAAGATGGCCGAGAAGACGAAGAAGGAGCAGGGGCAGGAAATCGCCGAGATGAAGGACTGGCTCAAGAAGAATGCCAAGAGGGAGGGATCTCAGTAGATTCGATAGCTGCCGCCCTAGTCGAGTGCGGCCTTCTGACCTGAGGGAGCCTCGTGCTTCCGGACTCCCTCAGGCGTATAATTGCGGCGTGGGGGACCAGGATCGCGGAGGCGATCATGCCGACTTCAACCATCAAGACGACGCTGCCCACGTCGCAGGCCCATGGGACAGCCCCGATGCACCTCGCGGCCATGGGGTGGGCGCTGACCACAACCCTCGTTGGACTGTTCGTGATCTGTTACCTGCTGTCGTTCGTCTGGCCCACCTCAGGCTTGGCCCATGGCTGGGTCAGCCTCTTCGCGACGCACCCGGACAATCCCGGGCGCACTCTCGTGGAGGGTATCGTGGGCAACGCGGCGGCGGCCTGGATCGGGGCTGTCCTGTTCGTGCCGGTCTACAACCGGATGATCGGACGCTGACGGATCGGTCAGATGATGCCGGACAGGCCTCCCGGGAGACCGGGTTACTTGTAGGAGTAACCGAGCTTGATCACGTCATTGGCATCGCTGGCCGTCTGCGGCCAGGGGTCCATGATCGCATCGGTGCCGGCCAGCGACGGCGTGCCGCCATGGTTCAGTTGCCACAGGTCCCAGATGCGATCGACGTTGGCATGGAGCAGCCAGAAGATCGGATCCTGTGACGCCGTCGGCGGGCTCCTGAGCGTTCCGCCGCACCAGTTATGCACGTCATTGTGCGCGTCGAACTCGAGGTCATCGGTGAAGGACGTGTAGGTGGTCCTCGTGAGGATGGCGTTCACGACCGCGGTGGTCGGAAGCGACCCGCCCGCGCCGGGGGCCGGCCGCGTCACGGACGGTGGACGCCAGACCCAGTCAGGACGGGCCTTGTCCTCGGCATAATTCCAGTAGGGGATCGTCAAGCCCGGTTTCTTGGAGCGCAGCAGGTCTTCCATCTTCAGGAGATAGACCCTGTGCCATGGCAGGAACCGCTGCTTGCCGACGGCCCCCATGTTCGAATGCATGTTGTGGCTCATGTCGGCATGCACGGCGGCCAGGGCATGATAGCTCCCGTCCGCATGAACCTGTTGAATGGCATCGTTGAATTGCTGCCGTTGCGCTGAGCTCAGCGTCCGGTGATCGGCCCTAGCCCTGAACAGCGCCCTGAGGAGCGCGATGATCCAGGGCTTAAGCTGGATCCTGTCGCCGATGAGGGCATCCGAGAACTTTGGCGTGAGCTGCGTCAGCAGATCAGACTTGCGCAGTTCAAGTCCGGTCTCGTTCAGGTGCCGCTCGATCCGCAGCCAGGCCGTCTCGAGGTCCGGCATGGGCTCGATGCCGAAATGCGCCTCGGCGTCCCGCAACTCGTCCCGGGTCGGGAAGTGGTCGAACATCGGATGCGGGCCGTGGACGTGCGGCTCGTGCCCGGGCTTGGCCGCCTCGGCCCTGGCGACCTCGTCTCGGGTGGGGAAGTGATCCATGGTCAGATGATCGCCATGGTCATCGGACCGGGGGGCAGTCTTGCCGGACGAGCGTGCACGATGGTTGCGCTCACTCATGGAATTTCTCCCTTCGCTGGCCGGCATGGAATGAGGCCGGCCAAGCCGAGCATGCCCTGGGAGTTCCGACACACGTGTGCGCTGTCTCACAGCATCGTGCCCGCTGCGACGTGCGTGTGCGCTGCCTCACAGCGCCGTACACGGGGCGGCAGGATCCGCGTCGACAGGGGGCGGCACGCCCGACCGGGCGCAGCGGTCCGCACGAAGTGTCATAACCGGACGGCGCGCAGGCGGATGGCATTGCCGATCACGCTGACCGACGACAGCGCCATCGCGGCTGCGGCGATGATCGGCGACAGCAGGATGCCGAAGAACGGGTAGAGCACGCCCGCCGCTACCGGCACGCCGAGCGCGTTGTAGACGAAGGCGAAGAAAAGGTTCTGGCGAATGTTGCCCATCGTGGCCCGCGACAGCCGCCGGGCCCGTACGATCCCGGTGAGGTCGCCCTTGAGCAGGGTGACGCCCGCGCTCTCCATCGCCACGTCGGTGCCCGTGCCCATGGCGATGCCCACGTCGGCGGCGGCCAGCGCCGGCGCGTCGTTGACTCCGTCACCCGCCATGGCCACGACCCGGCCCTCGCGCTTGAACTTCTCGACCACCGCGCTCTTCTGCTCCGGCAGGACCTCGGCCTCGACCTCGTCGATCCCAAGACGCCGGGCGACAGCCCGTGCCGTCGTCCAGTTGTCGCCGGTCAGCATCACGACGTGGATGCCCTCGGCCTTGAGGCCAGCGAGCGCCTCGAGCGTCGTCGCCTTCACCGGGTCCGCGATGGCGATGGCGCCCGCTACCCTCCCGTCGATGCCTGCGAAGATCGCCGTGGCGCCGTCCTCGCGCAGCCTGTCGGCCTGCTCCGCCAGCGGAGCGACATCGATGCCGTGCTCCGCCAGGAACTTGGCACTGCCAAGCACGACGCGGCGGCCCTCGACCATGCCGAGCGCTCCCTTGCCGGTGGGTGAGTCGAAGTCCGTGACCGGGGCCGTTGCGATGCCCTGCTTCTCGGCCGCCTCGACGATGGCGATGGCGAGCGGATGCTCGCTGGGGCGCTCGGCGCTGGCGGACAGACGCAGCACCTCGGCTTCCGTGAAGCCTGGCGCCGGAACGATCGCCGTGACCGCAGGCCTGCCCTCAGTGAGCGTTCCGGTCTTGTCGACCACGAGGGTGTCGACCTTCTCCATGTGCTCCAGCGCCTCGGCGTTCTTGATCAGCACGCCTGCCCCGGCGCCGCGTCCGACGCCGACCATGATGGACATCGGCGTGGCCAGTCCGAGCGCACACGGGCAGGCGATGATCAGCACCGCCACGGCTGCCACGAGCCCGTAGGAGAACCGCGGCTCCGGTCCCCAGATCGCCCAGGCGATGAAGGCCAGGACCGCCACGCCGATGACGGCCGGCACGAAGTAGCCGGAGACTTGGTCGGCAAGGCGCTGGATCGGCGCGCGGCTGCGCTGGGCTTCGGCCACGAGCTGGACGATCTGCGACAGCATTGTGTCCCGTCCCACCTTCTGGGCCTCGATGACGAGACCGCCGCTCTGGTTCATGGTGCCGCCGATCACCTTGGCGCCGACCTCCTTGGTCACAGGCATGGACTCGCCCGTGACCATCGACTCGTCGACTGCGCTGCGCCCCTCGAGCACGGCCCCGTCCACCGGGACCTTCTCGCCCGGGCGCACCCGGAGGTGATCGCCCGCTTGCACGGTGTCGAGCTGGACCTCCTGTTCCGTGCCGTCGGGCAGGATCTTGCGCGCCGTCTTCGGCGCGAGATCGAGGAGCGCCCGGATGGCACCGCTGGTCGTCTCGCGGGCGCGCAGCTCGAGCACCTGCCCGAGCAGGACCAGGACGGTGATGACAGAGGCCGCCTCGAAGTATACGGCCACCGAGCCCTCATGGCCGCGGAAGGCCGCCGGGAAGACGTCGGGGGCGAGCGTCGCGACCATGCTGTAAACCCACGCCACCCCGGTGCCCATGGCGATCAGGGTGAACATGTTAAGGCTGCGGTTCACGAGGGACTGCCAGCCGCGCACGAAGAACGGCCAGCCGGCCCACAGCACGATCGGGGTCGCCAGCAGCATCTGGATCCAGTTCGAGGTCTGCTGGCTGATGTAATGACTCAGGCCGGTCAGGTGGCCGCCCATCTCCAGCGCGACCACTGGCAGGCTCAGGACAAGGCCGATCCAGAACCGGCGCGTCATGTCGACGAGCTCGTGGCTCGGTCCTGTTTCAGCGGTGGCGAGGACTGGTTCGAGCGCCATGCCGCAGATCGGGCAGGAGCCGGGACCCACCTGCCGGATCTGCGGGTGCATTGGGCAGGTATAGATCGTTCCCTCGGGGACGGGTTCCGCCTTCCTCTCGGCTGCCGGCTGCACGTACTTCGCGGGCTCGGCCATGAACTTGGACTGGCAGCCCGAGGAGCAGAAGTAATACGGCTTGCCCTCGTACTGGGCTCGATGGGTGGTCACGTGGGGGTCGACCATCATGCCGCAGACCGGATCCTTCACCTTCCCGGCATCCGCCGCGGGCTCATGGTGGTGATGGCCGGCATGGTCGCCATGGGCATGAGGAGCATCAGGATGCCCACCGTGGTAGTGGCGGTCGACGGTACGGTTGTCGGTCATGGCTCACCTCGCCTGATACGCTGGGACGGATACTCGCCCTTGCCATCGTGGGAAGGTCAAGCCGCTCCAAGCACCGGATTACCGGCGGCCGCGCATTGAGGCATTGATCCAGGGCAACGCGCGGCCGCGGATAGCGGTCATTTTCCTTTTCGGATGCTGACGACGCTGATCTGGCCATTCACACGGTCGGCCTGAAAGCGGACCCTGTCGCCGGCCTTCAAGCCCTTGAGGATCGCCGGATCCTGCGTCCGGAACACCATGGTCATCGCATCCATGTCGAGGTTCGGGATCGGTCCATGGTCGATGGTGATCTTTCCGGCGCCCGTGTCCACCTTCTCGACCGTGCCGGACACGCTCGGGAGGTTCACGGCGCCCGGCGGGGACGAAGCCTGGGCCGGAGCCGCGCGGGCGTTGCCCGTCCCGAACCCCACGACGGAGATTTGGCCGTTCACCCGATCCGCCTGGAACTGAACCTTGTCCCCGGCCTTCACGCCTTGGAGAAGGGCAGGATCCTGAACGCGGAACACCATGGTCATGGCGTCCATGTTCAGGTTCGGGATAGCGCCGTGATCGATGGTGACCTTGCCCGCACCTGCATCGACCTTCTCCACCGTGCCCGACACCATCGGGAGCTGGCTGACCGGAGTCGATGCGGCGGGTTGCGACGGGGCGGCGGCTTGGGCCTGCTGGGACGGCGTGCCCGTGCGGTCGAGTGGTCCGGACCCGTGCGGCGGCTGGTCCGGTTTGGCGCGGTAGTCCGCCTGACGGTTGCGCACCTGCCACTCCTTCAGCTCGGCGATCTGCTTCTGCTGCTCGTCGAGAATCCTCTGCGCGACTTGGCGGAGCTGCTCGTCGGCGCCGTGTTCCAGTTGCGTACGGGCGAGGAAGATCAGGTCCTCGTGATGGGCGATGAGCAGCGCGGCGAAATCCTTGTCGGGATCGCCTGCGAGCTTCATGTCCTTGAAGCGGTCGTCCATCACCTCGCGGACGCGCTCATAGGCGGCCGGAGCTCCCTTGGCGGGCTGGGCCTGAGCCAGACGATCAGGGACGACGATGGCCATGGCGGCTGACAATGCCCCGATGGCGGTGAGGGTGACGGCAAAGCGTTTCATGACGGTCTCTCGTGACGCGGGAGGAGCTGCCCCGGGGTGCGACACCGGGGCAGCGTGGGCCTTACGAACCCTTCTTAATCGAGGTGACACTGATCTGGCCGTTCACGCGGTCGGCCGTGAACTGAACCTTGTCCCCGGCCTTCACGCCCTGGAGCAGCGCAGGATCTTGGACGCGGAACACCATGGTCATGGATTCCATGTCGAGGTTCGGAATTGCGCCATGGTCTATCGTGATCTTGCCCTGGGCGGTGTCGACCTTCTCGACGGTGCCCGTGACCGTCGGCAGGCCCTGCCCGACGGCGGCGCCCGAGAGGCTCAGGGCGGCGATCAGGCTGATGGCGATGCGTTTCATAGAAAACTCCCTTTCGGATCGTGATGGCGAGGGGATTGGTGCCGTCACTTGACGACGACGGTGCCGTGCATGCCGGACTCGTAGTGGCCCGGGATCAAGCAGGCGAACTCGAAGGTGCCGGGTTTGGTGAAGCGCCAGACGATCTCGTTGGACCCCTTCGGCGCGAGCCGCTTCCCGTTCGGGTCGTCGTGCTCCATGTCCGGGTTCTTCTCCATCTGGATCTTGTGCTTGGCATTGTTCTCGATCGAGTCGAGCATGAACTCGTGATCCACCTGACCGTGGTTCTTGAGCACGAACTTCACCTGCTCGCCGCGCTTGATCTCGACCTTGTTGGGCTCGAACAGCATCTTCGCGTCCTCGGTCTCCTTCATGGAAACCTCGATCATTCGGGCCACGGGCTTCTTCGGATCACCCGGTTCGCCGGCCGCGAAGGATTTGTGAGTGTGGCCGGGCTCGCCAGGGGCGGCAAGGGCGAGCGCGGTCGACAGCGCCAGCGCCGCTGCGGCGCCCATGAGGGTGGAAATACGTGTCTTCATCGATTGCTCCTTCGGTACCGTTTGTCGTCAGGTCAGTGGTTGTCGTGGCCGCCGGCGGTTCGGACGGGCCGTTTCCGTGGATCGATTGCGCGAAACTCCGTCGCCTTGACGCCGCTGTCGGGCGGCGTCGCGCGGGTGGGCTCGGCGAGCTGTTCGCCCTTCCACTCGTAGGCGACCGTCCCCTCGGGGTGCTTGTACCAGCCCGGATCCTTGTAATCGTCAGCCGCCAAGCCCGGCCGCACCTTCACAACCGAGAACATGCCGCCCATCTCGACTGGGCCGAACTGGGCGAAGCCCGTCATCATCGGCAGGGTGTTGTCGGGCAGCGGCATCTCCATCGACCCCATCTCGCCCATGCCGCTGCCGCCCATCGGCATGTAGCCCGGAGCCACCTTCTTGATGGCGGCGGCGGTCTTCTTCATGTTGACGCCGATGTAGGTCTTCACGTCGTGGCCCATGGCGTTCATGGTGTGGTGCGACTTGTGGCAGTGGATGGCCCAGTCGCCTGGCGCGTCGGCGACGAACTCGAAGGCCCGCATCTGCCCGACCGCGACGTCGACGGAGACCTCCGGCCACGCCGCCCCTTCCGGCACCCAGCCGCCATCGGTGCACGTGACCTTGAAGTCGTAGCCGTGCATGTGGATTGGATGGTTGGTCATGGTCAGGTTGCCGAACCGGACCCGCACCTTGTCGCCCTGGCGCACCACGAGCGGGTCGATGCCGGGGAACACGCGGCTGTTCCAGCACCAGAGATTGAAGTCGAGCATCGTGTTGACCTTGGGCACGTAAGACCCGGCCTCGATGTCGAAGGCGTTGAGCAGGAACACGAAGTCGCGGTCGACGCGGCGCTCGGCCGGATCGCGCGGGTGCACGACGAAGAAGCCCATCATGCCCATCGCCATCTGCACCATCTCGTCCGAGTGTGGGTGGTACATGAAGGTGCCGGACTTCTGGCAGATGAACTCGTACACAAAGGTCTTGCCCGGCGGGATGTGCGGCTGGGTCAGGCCGCCGACGCCGTCCATGCCGTTGGGCAGGAGCTGGCCGTGCCAGTGCACCGCCGTGTTCTCCGGTAGCTTGTTGGTCACGAAGATGCGCACCTTGTCACCCTGCACCGCCTCGATGGTCGGCCCCGGGGACTGGCCGTTGTAGCCCCACAGGTGCGCCTTCATGCCGGGCGCGAGTTCGCGCACCACCGGCTCGGCGACGAGGTGAAACTCCTTCCACTCGCCGTTCTGCCGCCACGGCAGGGTCCAGCCGTTGAGGGTGACGACGGGCTGGTAGTCCGGTCCGCTCTTCGGGTAGAGCGGCGGCTGCATCGTGGCTTCGGCCATGGTCGGCGCCTCGGGCAGGCTGGCGGCCTGCGTACGCCCGCTGACCATGGAGGCTCCCGCGAGAGCCAAGCCTCCGGCACCGAGAAAACCTCTGCGTGAGAGATCGGTCATTGCGTGTCTCCTTGTCAGTGCCCGCCGCCGCCTGCGGCGGCAGCCACGGTCTCCCCGCCACCATCGGTACCGCCACCCGCGCCGCCGCCGACGAGGGCGGCCTTGAGGTCGGTAGCGGCGATCCAGAAGTCGCGGCGGGCGTTGATGGCGTCGACGTTGCTGAGGATGCGGGTGCGGGCGTCGATGATGAGCTGGCTCACGTCGACGAGCATGCCGCTGTATTGCAGGGTTGCCTCGTCCTGGATCCGCTTCTGCAACGGCAGGACGCGTCCCTGGTAGTGGCGGGCGAGGTCGTAGTTGCCGCGATAGCGCAGGTAGGCCTCGCGCGCTTCAGAGCGCACGTTGACGGCCCGCTCGGCCAGGCGGTTGGCGGCGGCCATGTAGGTCTCCTGGGCGTTGCGCACGTCGACCGCGCCGAAGTCGAAGATCGGGATCGTGAACTCGATCTCCAGGCCTTTGCGCTTGATCCGTTCGCTCTCGACCACGGTCTGGCCGTCCTCGGTGAAGACGGACGTCGAGCGCTCGTAGCTGGAGAGCCCGGCGAGCTCGACGTCGGAGACGAAGCGGGTGGCGTTGGTCAGGCCGAACTGGCGCGCGGTCGCCTCCAGGTCGTGGCGCAGGGCCTGCAGGTCGACACGGCGCTCAAGGGCCCGGCGCTCGATGTCCTGGGCGGAGGCGATGCGGGCGGGCAGGGCCGGCAGGGAGTTGGGCAGGCGGAAGTCGATGTCGCGGCCCCACAGCCCGAGCTGCCGGATCAGGCGCTCGCGGGCGACCTTCTGCTCGATGCGGGCGCGGGCGAGCTGGGCCCCGAGTTCCTGGTAGAACGCGTGCTCGCGCGCCTGTTCGAGCTTGTTCAGGGCACCGCTCTCGCCGAGTTGCTTGGCGAGCTCGGAGGCGGTCTCGGCGGTGCCGAGCGCCTGCTGCATGAAGGCGACCTGCTGGTTGGTCGCGATGGCCCGGTAGTATTCCCGGCGGGTCTCGGCGGCGAGCCGCAGGACGGCCTCGGCGGTGCGGAACTGGGCCGCGCGGAAGCGTTGCTCGGCGACCGCGGTCCGGGCGGGCAGCGTGGCGAGCTCGAACAGCCCGATCAGGATTTGGCGCTCGACCTCCAGTTCCAGGCTGCCGCCGAGGCGGGACAGGGAGACCGTCGGGCTCGGCGGCAGGCTCGTCTGGACATAGTCGGCCTCGGAAACGCCGAGATCGTTGAACGCGGCTTGCAGGCCGCGGTTCTTCAGCAGGGCGATCTGGACGGCACTGTCTGGGGTCAAGGGGCGCCTCAGGAGCTCCTCGACCCGCTGCTGGATGCCGACGGCCTCGGCCTCGCTGGTGATCTTGACGACGTCCTTGCTCAGTTCGGTGTAGGCGACCGTCTGCGCCGTCGACAGGCCGCCATCGGCCGAGAACGAGACGCAGCCGCCGAGCAGGATGGTGACAGCGACACCCCCGAGAAGCCGCAGCCTGCGGGTTGCTCCCGCGAAATTCTTGTCAGTCATTGTGAGGTCTTCCTGGCGCATGGGTCATCGGCCCCGTCGGGCGGCATCGTTGCTGTCGTCCCGTTCGGGGGCGGCACCCGGCGTGACGCGCCGGTTGAGCTCGCGCCAGTCGAGGGGCTCGACGACGTCATAGTTGCGGACATCGGCGGTCACGGAGGTGTAGGCCGGGGGGCGGACCCCGATGGCAGGATCGGCTGCGGCGACGAGATGGGAGGGGTGTTCGGAAGGCACGCAGGCGGCCAAGCCGAGGCCGAGAGCTGTGAGTGGAAAGAGTTTCAGCATGGGATCCGTCTCCGGGGGATCTCCGCAGGGCGGGTCTGAATCGAGGCCGGGCAGGGTCGGACAAGGAGCCCAGCCGTTACGATAGGTCTGCGTTCGGATCGCGCTCTGGGAAGGGACCGGTTCGAGCTTCAGGACGGTCGCGGCCGAGTCTCATGAGCGGGCGCGCCTGTTCGTGCGGGCGTCACTCGCCCGCGCCTGGCTCAGATGGTTCGCGGCGGCTTGTCGAGCCCGCCCGCGACGATGCCCTCGACCTGCTCGTCGCCTGGGAAGGAAACCGGCATGACGGAAGCCGCCGGGACAAAGAGATCGGGCAGAGCGATGGCCTGGAAGGCGTGACACGTGCCCATGCTGCAACAGACAGGGCCGGAGCAATCATGCGAACCCTGGTCGTGATCGGCAGAGGTGTTCAGGGCAATGTCGTGAGACGCCGCCTCGTGGACGTGGCCATGATCTCCGTCGGTGGCGGCGTCCGCGTGCACGGCGCCGACCATGGCGGTGTGCGGATGACCGCCCGACGCGGCCGCCTGCGGCACGGAGATCGGGAAGATCGCCATGGTGAAGGCAAGCAGAGCAACGATGATGGTGCCCATCAGCCGCAAAGGGGGAACGCTCCTGTTCGCCGTGGCCGGATTTGTGTCACGAACGGGTGGATTCGACAAGACTTGGCCGTCCAGATTCACCCGAGATGGAATGGCATGGGCGCGGCCGGATAGCCTGCCTCCCGCAGGGACCGCAGGAGGGCGGCCTCGAAGCGTGTCGAGTTGACGCGGAGGATGCGGGCCGGGATGTCGACTTTGATTGACACCGCTTGGTCGAAGTCCCGCAGGGCCCCGACTACCAAGCCCAGGCAGCCTCCGCACTTCAGGTCTGGCACATGGAACACATGCATGATCGGGCTCTCGATTCGCTTGAGGTGGGGATCGGTCTGGACCTTGCCACCGTGGCAAGGTCAAGCTCCTTGCCGTGGTCGTTGCGGACCAACCATTCTCGGAACAAGACCTACCTGAGCGGAGGGGCGCGTCGTAGATTGAGAGCAATCGTCACTCATTTCGTCTCTCTTCAGTCTTAGTTAAGCGCCTCAGATTCAGGGCGGGGTCTGACCGATGCGCTGGAAGGGACCCTAATCTGCTCAACCAGCTCGGGAACTTAGATTAACTGTCTTCCGGACCAAAGGTCTCAGCAGTTTAGCCCCTGCCAGCCGTCATCTTCGCTACTAATGTCCTAGGCCACTGCGGCTCACGAGATAATCAACAACCCGCTCGAGACCTATGCTGGATTGAATCAATTCAAGCGGACGAGCTTCGAGGGCGATGTTGTGGCTCCTGAGCCAGGACGCTGCAGCATTTCCATCGCTGCCGACGATGTTCGTAAGCAATGCGTGGAGATGGATGAGAAGGAGTGCCTGTTTTGAGGCGGCTTCGTCTGATTCAAGGACGGTAGCATAGGTACTGGCATCCTCCGCACCTAGGATCGCACCAACTTCTTGGCGTGAAAGACCGAGCCACGTCGATGCGCGGATCAGCGCCTTTGCGACAATGGTCGCATCTCCAGCTTCCATCCGGTAATGGCCATTGTCGATCATGATCCCTTACCTCATCGTCTAGTTTCCCTATCCGCGGCTTCGCAGGTCAAGGCGCTGCTGCATCCGCATCTCATGATGGCAGCGGAACAAGAGCAATGGTGGCAGCTATGCACACCGGAAATCAGGGGTAGCCTTCAGGGCGACTTGGCCGTTGTGCGCTTCAAGTGTGTGGAGCGGAGTAACTGATCCATCGTTCGCGGATTAGGCAGCGCACCGCGCCGGTATAAAAGCATCCAACGAAGTTTTTTGTACCTTGCCTCAGAATAGACGCCGCTTGCCCGGAGCGCACAGTCAATCTTGGCAGCATTTGTGCCATAGACCTTTGCAAGTTGCCCGCCCGTGATAAATTCCTGCTGAAAGTCCGATATGGCTTGTCTCGGAATCCCTAGCTGTCCACTCGGTAGAAGCCAGCCCGAGATAAAGCCACCGCGAACCAGCCTGCGCACAGACTCAGCATGCATGCCAAGGATACTCGCTGCCTCATAATATGTATATTCGCATCCTTCGTACTCGCGCTCTGCTCTCAGGATGCTCTTTGACGAGGTTATGATGCTGTTGAGCCGCTGTGGACCCGCCAGAACGGCATCAAACTTCAAGTGTCCTGCCAGCGCCAGTTTGAGGACACCAGCCAATCCTCCGACGCTGGCCTCCTGAGAGGCCAGTCCGAGCGGCTTCTTGCCAGTCGGGACCTTTTTGACAACAGGTAGTCCGGATGTGAGCCGTTCCATGAACGCGTCGAGATCGGCTCGCTGAAACACGTACTCTTTTGCGCTGAGCTGGTTCAGAACCGGATGCGGACGGAGAAGGCCTTGTTCGACAAAGCTCTCCATATTTCTCTGATGAACACCAAGATATTCTTGCGCTTCCTTTCGATTGACCACGTCCGCCATCATGGACTTGAGACGCTCAACTACCTCAACTGGAATGCTTGCGGGCGTGCCCTTGTTGACAGTAAGCGTTTCAAATCCGCACAACGGCAGGAGCGCCTTGACCCTTGCAGCTGACAATCCCGCTTGAGCCTGCACGTCGGCGATAGAAACGAAGTTCTTCGTCGTATGCAGCACAATCTTTGTTTTGCGAGTAAAGCCTAACTCGCCCACCCGAGAGAAGACTGCACGAACTTCTTGCCCGAATACATTGCTCGGCAGTCGCTTCGCCCAAAGGTAAAGGTAGCCATAAAGCGTCTCGATGCCCCAGTTTCCTTCGGCCCTCGCATGACCGAGTTGATCGAGCAGTTGAATGAACCGATCGGGCCAGCCCATGATGATAGTGAGGCCCTTCGAATAAACAGCGGCGTGCTGCTCTGCGGGAATTTTACTTAAGGCACCATAGGCGCCACCGATGGAAGCGACACCGAATCGCTCCATGACATCGTGTGCTTCCCACAGTTCGTGGTCCTTGATGAGAGGGGGCTTTTCGACTTCACGTCCACAAAGACAGTCGACAATGTAGCGGTCAGCTAGTGTGTGTTCCTTCGGAACCGCGGCGGGAACGCATTCAAGAAGGCTGTGCCCCTTGGGGCACGTCACGAGTGTCCCTTCTTGCCAATTGATCGGACAGCCACAGCCGGGGAACGGACACATCTCTTCAAGTCGGACACAATGGATTGGACAGGTGGACACAGCAGTTACATTCCACCAAAAGCGCCGGTGAAGCGCCCAGTTCTGAGAGCGCCCGTACATGGGGCCAGATTGATCGCCCCTCCAGCAGTCTGGGCACCAGCGCCGCCGCTGGGTGGTCCAATCGTCACGATGCAACTCCTGGCCATTCATGCGAACGCGCTTCTTAGTGGTCACCTCTGGCGTAAACTGCTTGAGGATCTGGAGGTCCGTCCTGTTAATTTTCGCCAGAATAGAATCGATGTCCCGGCCGTGAAGGCAATCAGAAAGGTTGAAGCCGAGCGATCGCATAAATTTTCGGCTCAACGGCACACCGTTGATGAACGATAAGCGCATCAAGTAATCGGCTGCTGACTCGTGGATAAAGGGCGGCGGCGTTAGAAGCGCAAGCATGATCCACCTTATGTTGGGGTTCCGTGCTGTCCGAGAGGGTCATTCAGCAACTGGGCACCGCGCAACAAGGTGAGTTTGCCGAACTCTTGCTGCGGGACAGGCCGACATCTCTGGATGTCGGCAACTAGAAAGGGGTTTTTGCTGGGTCCGAGGCCATACAGACCTTCAAAAACAACAGCAAGATCGTCCACGCGATCGATACAGGAGGCACCGCGGTCGATCGCAGACGCAGCAGCTTCCTTGATGAAGTGCATGGCTCTGCCCCGATACCCGCACGAAGCCACCATGAAGCGTTGCGTCATATCAAAGTTGGCCAGATCCGAGGGCTTCGCGAAGCCCACGAGAGCCTCGACAGCGTTGATAAAGCCGCTCATCCGCTTGAGGCCGCTGGCATTGTTGGGCAGAGGGTCAATTGGAAGACCAGGTGCCCGCCGCTTCAGCTGGGTGTCGCGGGCAATGACGTCTTGAAGGGCAGGGATCCCAGCCAGAACCACCTGCAAAGGATACCGCTCGGAAGGACTGACGGCGCCAGGGCAATCTTCTGGCAGGATGAGAGATTTGATCGTGTTGACGACAACGTTGCGCTTTTCCTGATCCGAGTTGGCAATCACGTGATGAAATTCATCAATGACCAGGACCGAAACGCATTGGCCGTAAAGCTGAACCAGAAGCCGACGCCAGACCTCATGAGGCTTGATGGATGAAGCGAGGTGTTGACCAGTCAAGCGAACATAGATCGCGCGCCCGAGGGAACCGATATCGCACGGGCTTGGAGCTTGCACGTAGATGGCCGGTGTGATGGGGCCGTACTCGTCATGTGACGGTTGCAGAGCGGGCTTTCTCATCAGCCGGTGCAGGAGGTGTGATTTGCCGGCGCCGGACTCCGCCGTCACAGTGACGCAGATGCCTTCCCCCAGCTGTCGGTGACAGCGTTTGATCATGGCTTCAAAGATGGTGTCCGCGTCGCGGGAGGTTTGCGTGGCGACATGTATGCGCTCGATTCGGTCCTTATGTGCGGCTCGTGCGAGGTCATCCGCGTTAGTGCCGAAGGTTTGCAAGCGGCGTTGATGTAAATTCGGGCGGGCCATGGCACTACTCATCGATGAAAGCCTCAGGTGTTTCGTCGGAATAACTGTCTCTTGTATGATACTCTCCTTGGACCGCCGTGCTCTGAGGTGCAGGAAGAACGGAGTTCGTGCTCGCAGATACGTCGGCCCGGCGGCCAGGTTGATCCACAGAGACAAGTACCCCATCGTTAGTGCGGGACGCTTTTCGCTCCGACTGAAGACCGACGTCAAAGACCGGATCATCGTAATGTTCGCCGAACCAGTCGATTTCGGTTTGAGTCATTCGCTCCGGCTTCATGCCTTTTCGGCTCGCCTCGTCCGACAGGCGCCGTCTGGCCTCTCTGAGAATCTGGAGGGGGACCCGGTTCCGTTCCTGGGTCATCCGCCGGGCCAGGAGAACCGTCTCCTTCCATGTTCGCAGGTCGATTCCAGTTGCGAGTTCAGGATATTCGCATGGCACTGACAGCCACTTGCCAGCCTTTTCGTCCATCACCAGAAGAGACGTCAGGTCCAGCGGATCAACCTTGACCATGTATTCCTTGCCGAGATGTCCGGAGCGGCGGTGCATCGTCTGAAGTTTCCGCGAATTGTAGATCAGTCCTAGAAAGGTCACTCCCGTTGTACGAATAGTCCGGTTGATGGTGAGAGCGAGGATGGCACGCAGCTCTTCAGCCTCGGGCGGGAGGCGGACTCCAAAGCCGCGCAAATCCTCCCATCGCTGCAATGGTGTGGCATGCGAGAGGCCGGCGTTAGGGTTGTTGTGGTAGATATCGATAACCCACATAGCGAACAGTTTTTGAACTTCCGCCTCCTCGAACCGTGCCCTGCGGTGCGAGTCGTAGTTACCGCGCTCCCGACTGTCCCTGAAGGTCTTTCCAGGGAGAAATGCTAGAAAGTCGCGAGCGATGGTTCCCTGGACGCGTTCGATCTTTCCCTTGAGATGGGGCTTCTTGCGGCTCATCCAGCGCAGTTCCATCCGCAATTGGCCAGCCGCAGCATGGAGGCTGGTTGCATGGAACTCCTTGCCATTGTCGATTTTGAGAATTTCCCAAACGCCGAAGACAGGATGTGGTGTCCTGACATCCCATTTGGACGTGTCCTTCGGCAGAATTCCCATCCGCATGCAGGCCATCACAGATGTCCACGAGGGAGGATCAAAGCTCAGATACCATCCGACAATCATGCGCGTGACGGCGCAAATTGCAGTCGTCAGCCATAGAACTCCAGTGCTCGGTGCTTTTCCTGCAGCAGCCGAAAGAGCGCCATTGCGCAGAACGGAGAGGTTGAGCGGTGTATGATCGATTTCGACCACCTGCAACGGCCGGGAATACTGCGGGGCTCGCCGCACATGGCGGAAGTTTTGTTCGGCGACGGTCTTACCTTCTCTGAAGAAGGTGATTTCGTAATTGGAATAGGTGCGCCCGATCCATCGCCTTACGGCAATGAGGGAGGGAGCCGTCAAAGTGGTGACATTCAGCTCGTTGGCCTTGTCGATATCATTCACAATAAGATCATGGACGGTAGCGAGCGATGGCGCCTCAAGGGTTAGCCATTTTTGTTTGATCCAGTGCGCCACAATCTGTTCAACTTCCGGACCAATCCGGCTGCCGGGGCGTCCCTTCAGATCATCGAGAGGTATAAGCGCGCAGATATGACGACCGGACTTAGTCCATCGCCAATGCCAGTCCCGAACAGTCGACCCTCCGAAAGAGCGGCCGATGAATTGCACAGAATGGGGATCGTCAGTGATGCGGAGCTTGCGCCGATGGTATCGGTACACGATTTGCGCCACGCGGGCGTAGCCCTCAGGCCGGCGCGGAATCAGTTTACGGCCCATGAACCGGTCACAGGTCTGGACATATTCCAGGCGGATCAGAGCCTGCTTTTGCTGCGAAGCGCTGAACTCATCCATCTGTCGTGTTAGGTTGATCTTGATCGAAGGTGACAGATCATCAAGGAAGCCCCGCACGATCCTTACCCTGCCGGCAAAGTATAATTCGGCTAGCTCAGCATGAGGCTTGACGACATTGATATGGCTGCCTCCGAGCGTCCGCAGGACATAGCCCTCTCGGTCGTGTGAGACCGCTTCATAGTGGACGTTGTCGATAATGAAACTGTCCGTCTTTGCCAGATGAATGATAGGCGTCCGCATGAGATCACGCCAATTCAATGAGGCAGTGGTCGTCGATGGGAACGTCCATGCTCTTTGGGCGGATTTGGCCGGCGCAAATCAATCCAATGATTGCGCGGTAAGCTTGATCGTCAAGATTGGCGTGCCGCCGAACATCTGCGATACGCGCGCTGCCGCCGAGATCAAACAGCGCCTGACGGATTGCCAGCGCATCCTCGGAGGCTGGCGAGAACGATTGCCCGCTTGTCACAAGGTAAGCGTTGGCTAACCGGCATCCTGTTCTGATTTCCCGCTCGGTCCAGATTTGAAATTCATCATACCCGGCTTCGAAGGCCGCTTCCTCGACCGCACTGCGATGAGCATAAATCCGGTGCTTCAAGAGCTTGCTGAGCGGCTTGACTTCAACACAGATCATGCGCCTGTCGAGCATCGTCAGCGCGACATCGGGATGATAGCGGTAGATCTTCCAGCCGTCCGTCCATTTAAAGGGTGGTGGTTCTTCCTGGTAAGACACTACGGTGTCATCCATTTCGATCAAGGCCATAAAATCTCTGGCCAGCAAACCTTCATAGGCGACCATGCGGTAACCCATGGCAGCTTTACGGGAAGGAAAGTGTCCAGTGATGCAATCCTTCCGGCCCGTAATGATCCGCCGGGTCGGCTGCGGGCGAGCCACATGGCGAGCGCTGTAGGACGTATTCATCAGATGCTACCTACTCCGTTGCCGCCAACGCACGAGACCGTTTCCAGCAAGCGCACGTCAGCTCACGCCAGAATCCAACGGATTCCTGCAGAATGTCGGTTGCCCCAATGGATCGATTGTTAGTAGCTGGCTCTTGGGAGCTCTGCGTTCTGACAAAGTGAGACAGGCACCAAACGTGCGCCCGGAGAAATTGGCCACGTTACTCTTCGCGTCGTCGTTTTCAGCGATGAATGATTCGCTGTTTTAATTTGGTTTATATTCTCGCAGTCTTCCGCATAGTCAATAGCACAAAAAAACATGGAAGGCGTACTGGAAGAGCTGTTGTGCGTAAGCATTGACGCAGAGGTGTCCGACCGTTCCAAGACGTACTCTTAGAAACAACTCTAGCGCAACTTGTGTCGATAACTAAACCGGAGCTTGTGTACTTGATGGCGCTGTTGACGCTCATGCGAGATTGCTAGGCGAACTGTGGTTTCAGAACTGAGCACTCCGGCAAAATGAAGCGTGCCGAGGGCCTGAACCGTTCGGTCATCCCGGAGGCCGACCAGTTTTGCCAATGTCACATGCAGCATTTGATCAGTAACGCCAGCGCTTGGGATCAAATCGTGCATCTGGATCAATCGCGCGACTAGATCTGCCACCGTCATCCGAAGGGGCGGTGTGCCGACCATTGGATCTACATGGGCTCCGCTCAACAAATGGCATTTAGCAACGCGGACATTGCGGCGACTGAGGTGTGCCATAGCAAAGCGTTCCTTTCAGCAAAAGTGAGTATGATGGACGTGACTTGCCGATCGCAGCCTTCATGCAAGGAGCTAATCTGGATTGTCAGAACGTTGGAGCCTCAACTCTCACTACTCTTTTCGAGCATAATCCGAATGCGACGGTTTGCCTTCGATCTGATGAGTAGATGCGAAGCGGCGAGCGAATGCGCGCGCGTTGCGGCCACTGCTTTCTTCTGAAGAAGATGTTGAGTGTTGGATGTCTTTCGCACATCACCGGCCGCGAACATCAAGGCCCATGCCAAGAGGGTGCCAGCTCGGCAGACACTGCCGAGCGGAACGCCGGCTCGAAGGGAACTCCGTTCGGCGCGGCTCATAACAGGAACTTCAAAAGGAAGAACTGCGAGACGGCTGTCATTGTGCAGAGAGATGGCGTTCGCGATACAAGCGCGCTCAAGCGTAGTAGCGACAGATGTCTTACCAATTTGCGCGCAGCCTAACAACCACCACAGGTGCGGTGCATCGCATGATCTAGCAGGGGATTCTTTTTCGAGGCGGGCCTCGGAATCAAGTGGAGAGATGCGGCGACTTGAGCTCGGAGTCTGCAGCGATGCCACAGAGACAATGCAGCAGTCTGAGACATGCCTGATTTCGGGAATGTCTTTCGCTCTGGAGGGGAGGTCGACGATAACATGGCGCCCCGTGTTCGAGAGGCGAGCCAATTCGGTGCAGAGAGCGTCATATGTTGCGAAAGGCGCAATAGTAGTCTCGATCCCTTGAAAGGCTTGATGCATCATGCCTTCCTCAAGAGCTATCGCCTCCTCGTTGTCATCAAGAATACGGAAGTAAGTGACCGGCTCTCCCAATGCGCCGAATCCATGGGCAGCTAGGAGGCCAACATATTTAGACGTTTCAAGATCGCCAGTACGGAAGAAAGCAAAGATACGCATAGAAAGTTCTCCTTTTGGAAAGAACTTATTCGGATCGGCGTAAATTCTGAGGCTTCATGCGTGGCAGTCATCTTGAGATGAATCTGCTATAGCGTCTTAAAGATACATGGTGTGTCACAAGAGTCAAAAATATACTGAGAATGAAACCGAAAAGCGGACAAAGATGTCCGCGTTTCTGTGAATCATCTGTGGATCAGAACGGATACTAGGCGGCCTATCTCTTTGGATTGCGCGCTCGATTCCCAGTCACGCTTTTGCGTTGGAGCCGACGAAGCCGTGACTTACGATCATTGTTCGAAGCAGGTAACCCCCTCAGGCTATCGAGATTGGACTCTCAATATTGTTACGATAGTCTCCTGCGGGGGGTAGTATGAGTGAAGACACGAAATCTGCGCTGGGTGAACGGAACCTCGCTGTTGCCGATGCTGCTCATCAGCACCACCGGGAAGCACTCCGGGATTCCTTTGGGTCTGTCATCACGTTTAGCGCAGAGGCCCTTAAAGCTGCGGCTTTGATTAACGGTGGCTCAGCCGCCGCCGCTCTGGCATTCATAAGCCAAACGATTGATAAAAAGCAGCCATTGGCTCTTGCTGTTCTAGATCCCCTCAAGGCATTTGGGTGGGGGCTCTTGATGGCGGTCATCGCCACAGGTGTGGCCTACCTTTCCCAGGCTTGCTTCACGACCAGCTCAAGCAAGGATGAATACACGAACAAACACCCTTACATCGTGGAAACCAAAGCGAGTAGGGACTGGCGAGATGCTGGGACCGCGCTGCAAGTGTTTTCTATCCTTCTAATCGGTGGTGCTTACGCGAGTGCTTTATACGGCTTCTATGCAGCAGCGAGTGTCCTGGAAAAGGCAGCTCTGTGAAAAGCATGACTATCGCCGATTGGGCTTTCGTGGTGAGCCTTCTATCTTGCGCCCTATCGCTAGGCGGCTTCATCTGGAATATCTGGTCAAAGTTTATCTATCCGAAGCCAAAACTTCATGTGACGTTTTCGATCAATCGAATGTTTCCGGATCCTGGAGAAGTCGGTCCCTTTTTGGCGCTTAGCGCCACAAACCATGGTCCCATCGAGTGCACGGTTACCAATGCAGTTGCTAGCATGTACATCAAATACAAAGGTACTGATTACGGTATGTTAAACCCGTATGAAGGATTCCCACTTCGTACGGACCACACTATTGGCCCTTTTAGCGGAGGACTTCCAAAGAAGTTGGGGGTTGGCGAGCAATTCACAGTTTACTTCCCCTACAGTGCGGATGGATTTCTTGCAGAACACATCTGGCGCATCGGTTTCAGTGACTCCTTCGGTCGGCATCACTGGGCATCAGGTAAAGGCGTGAAAACGGTAAATATGCGCTATGAAGAGGACTTCGGGCCAATTGGCCCTAGATCGCAATACCGCAGCCAAGAGGAAAGGCCAGCAGCCTCGTGAGATAATCAATGAGTTCCAATCGTCTACCTTCCGAATGGAATAATTACTGCATATATTCCGGCAGGTTTTTGCCTGACTCAGCACTGAGCGACGAGCATGTCATCCCCAAGTCTCTCGGCGGTAACAGATCAACTGTGGTCAGGGTAGCGCGTGATCTGAACTCACGATTTGCGCACACCATTGACGCTCCGATTACGCGCGATCCTATGGTTCAGTTTGGCCGACGTGATGCGGAGGCGAAGGGGCATAGCCGAAAGAAGCCGAGAGCCATATGGAAAGGTGCTCGCGCTTGGAAAGAGGGTGAACCATGGGGCGCCGGGGCGGCACGCTTCAATATCGAGTTTCCAGAAGTCGGTGCCCCCAAAATCTATGACACCAAGTCTGGAAAGTTCATTTCTAGCAATGTCCTCGCAGATACGGGTTTCATCATCCCGAACCTTCAGTTCGATCACGTCGCACGGTTGAAATTCACCTTGAAGACAATGATCGGCGTCTGTTGGAAGATGTTTCGCACAGATTTTCTGGAGGCCGTTGATATCGAGCTTCTTCGGAATATTCTGATCGCAGATATCGAAATTTCGGCAACAGAACGAGAAGGCGGGATCACTTATTCAGACCCATTTCTGATTGCTGCATCGGAACGAGAAGCTCATCCTCTTACGAAAATTGAAAAAATTGTTGTCTGTAAGGGCGAAACTACAATGCTGATCAGGGAGCTCGACGGCGCAGTTGAGTGGACAGTTTCCTGCCTTGGCTACCTCATTGGCAGCGTGCGTGTTCCTATCGCTCGATCATTGGTAAGCAGGGATGTGCATCCAAACGGAGGTATAAAGCTAACAGTGAGACGCGATCGTCTAGGGCCGGAACTCGTTGCGTCTATCCTGTAGCTACGCTCAAGGGGGCCACCCTTAAAAGGCTTAGCACTAACGCCGTCATCGGCCACTACCAGACTTAAACGCGGTTGATCACTTTCTTAGATGCCGCTCTTGAAGACTTGCCGCATCCCGCGTTGAAGTACCAAGTCCGATCCTTGGCTTTAAGGTTGAAGACAACCAATCGAGTCAGCCGGATGGCAGCCTATCCGCGCTCGCCCGGCTGCATGCTGTGTAAGAAGGGCACACAGCAAACTTATTGAAGGCTAGCACCGCCACGTTGCATCGCAGCTCTGACCTCCCCTCTTGTCGTGGCTATCTGCCGTCCCTGTATCGCGAGTTCGGCCGAAATCTCTTCATCCGTCGCTCCCATGCGGGAAGGGAGCCGTGCAGCGTCTTTCAGCCGTTGCTCTCCTATCTCATCGAAGTAGGCGTCATCGGATCGTGCGCACGACCCGCATGCCCAAGCTGTTGGTCTGGAAACGGCTGACCATCTACACCGCGCCATCAGTCGGATCACTGATCAGGATGAAAGCAGTGTGGTATTCCACATCCATTCACGATCTTCTTCATATGATCTAAGTGGCGGGTTGAGAGTGTAAGATCTACCGTGGCAGGTGGATTGATAGCCTTGCGTTCGAAAGGTGAGGTCGCGAAGCTGCTGCGATGGGTGCTAACTTCTGCTCGCTTGCATGTAAATTCAGGTGACAGAATGTTGATGTCCGAAGGCGCTGATGCCGGAGTGAATCGCACTGCACCGCTCTGCCGCTTTCAAGTTGCAAATGATCGCTAGTTTTAAGACAAGATGCTTTCTTACCGCTAGAATTGACGCTACAATTTTCGTCATCGCAAGCATCCCTGATCGTCGTTGATAAACTAAGCTTCCAAAGTGCTCCACGACTTGCCCATCGAAACACTGATTGACGGATTCATCTGCCGTGGCGCGCGAGCCATGCTTGGTCTGTCGCAGAACGAGCTGTGTGGATTGGCTAAGTGTGGACGAAAGCTTCTAAACGATTTCGAGAACGATATTCGTGTTCCCAGTGAAGTGAAGCGTCGGCAGATCAGACGCGCGCTTGAGGAGGCCGGGGCGAAATTCTATGTGTTCGACATTGAAATTTTGATTGGGCTTCGTCCTGGAGCGGGAGCGGGCAAATCACCGCGGGCGAAGGGCTATGCACCTGGCGGCTGACACAATCTTTAATTGGCTACGCTCGTAGGCTGAGCTTCCTCTCGAAGCCTTTGCTTGTCCTAGCACGTGTATCCGTGAAAGGTGGACCGTAGGAAAATAGTCTGGGTATCGAACTCTGTTGAGAGAAATAGCAGGCAAAGAAATGAAGTCCTTCGCCTGCTATTGTACTTGCAATTCAGTTGCAGAAAACTGACCTTGAGTCAGACTTCTCCGCAATCTGAGTCAGTTTTCTGCCCGTTTGAGTCAGACTTGTAGGTATTTGCACAAATGGCGATCAGACGTCCAGGTTTGCCACCGAGAGGGCGTTCTCCTGGATGAACTCGCGGCGAGGCTCCACCACGTCGCCCATGAGCTTGACGAAGAGATCGTCGGCGTCCGTGGTGTCCTTCACCTTTACCTGCAGCAGAGAGCGCACGTCGCGATCGAGCGTCGTCTCCCAGAGCTGCTGGGCGGTCATCTCGCCGAGCCCCTTGTAGCGCTGGAGTTGCAGGCCCTTGCGTCCGGAGGCGATCACGGCATTGAACAGCGAGAGCGGACCGTCGATCTGGATCTCGTCGTTCTTGCGCACGAGCTTCGCCGGCTTCGCGTAGACGTCCTGCAGGGTGTTGGCGCGCTCGTCGAGCTTCTTCGCCTCCTGGCTGGCGATCAGCGCCTGGTCGAGCGTCGCGGTCTGCGTCACGCCGCGGACGGTGCGCGAGAAGACGAGACCGCCCTCGCGGACCTCGCCGGTCCAGCCCCGTTCGAGCTCTTCCGAGATCGCATCGAGACGCTGGGCGATATAGGCCGCAGCGGCGGGGCCCTTCTGCGGATCGTCGACCACGTCGGGGCGCAGGGCGCCGGCGATGGCGGCCTGCTCGACCGCCTTGCGGTCATAGCGCGTGTGCAGGCTGTTGAGCACCTGGCGCACGAGGCGGGCCTCGTCGATCAGGCCCTTGAGCTGATCGCCCTGGAAGGCCACGCCGGTTTCGAGCTGCAGCGAGGCATTCTCGACACCTTCGCCGATGAGGTAATCTTCCAGCGCGCGTTCGTCCTTCAGGTATATCGAGGACTTGCCGCGCGTGGCTTTGTAGAGCGGCGGTTGCGCGATGTAGAGGTGCCCGCGCTCGATCAGCTCCGGCATCTGCCGGAAGAAAAACGTCAGCAGCAGCGTGCGGATGTGCGAGCCGTCCACGTCCGCATCCGTCATGATGATGATGCGGTGATAGCGCAGCTTGTCGAGGTTGAACTCCTCGCGGCCGATGCCCGTGCCGAGCGCCGTGATCAGCGTGCCGATCTCCTGACTGGACAGCATCTTGTCGAAGCGCGCGCGCTCCACGTTCAGGATCTTGCCGCGCAACGGCAGAACGGCCTGGAAGGCGCGGTCGCGGCCCTGCTTGGCGGAGCCGCCGGCGGAATCGCCCTCGACGAGCAGCAGCTCGCACTTGGATGGATCGCGCTCCTGGCAATCGGCGAGCTTGCCGGGAAGCGACGCGATGTCGAGCGCGCCTTTGCGCCGGGTGAGCTCGCGCGCCTTGCGCGCCGCCTCGCGGGCGGCGGCGGCTTCCACCACCTTGCCGACGAGGGTGCGGGCTTCCTGCGGATGCTCCTCGAGCCAGTTATTGAGCGCCTCGTTGACCACGTTCTCGACAGCGGGCCGCACTTCGGAGGAAACGAGCTTGTCCTTCGTCTGCGACGAGAACTTCGGGTCTGGCACCTTCACGGACACGACGGCGGTCAGGCCCTCGCGGCAATCGTCGCCGGTGAGGGACACCTTTTCCTTCTTCGTCATGCCAGAGGACTCGGCGTAGCCGTTCACCTGGCGCGTGAGCGCCGCGCGGAAGCCTGCGAGATGCGTACCGCCATCGCGCTGCGGGATGTTGTTGGTGAAGCAGAGCACGTTCTCATGATACGAGTCGTTCCACCACAAGGCCACTTCCACGCCGATGCCGTCCTTCTCGGAGCGGATCATGACCGGCTGCTGGATCAGCGGGGTCTTGGCGCGGTCGAGATAGCGCACGAAGGCTTCCACGCCGCCCTCGTACATCAGCTCCTCGCGCTTGTGCTCCGCATGGCGCTTGTCGGTCAGCACGATGCGCACGCCCGAGTTGAGGAACGCCAGCTCGCGCAGGCGATGCTCGAGGGTTGCGTAATCGAACTCGACCATGGTGAAGGTTTCAGGCGACGGCGTGAAGGTCACCTCCGTGCCGCGCTTGTCCGGCGCATCGCCCACGACGGCGAGCGGAGCCACCGCGTCACCGTGCCGGAACTCCATGAAGTGCTCCTTGCCGTTGCGGTAGATGCGCAGCTTGAGGGAGGTCGAAAGCGCGTTCACCACCGACACGCCCACGCCGTGCAGGCCGCCGGAGACCTTGTAGGAATTCTGGTCGAATTTACCGCCCGCGTGCAGCTGGGTCATGATGACCTCGGCGGCTGAGACGCCTTCTCCCGGGTGGATGTCGGTGGGGATGCCGCGGCCGTTGTCGGTGACGGTCACCGAGCCGTCGGCGTTGAGCGTGACCGTGACTTCCGTTGCGTGACCGGCAAGAGCCTCGTCGATGGCGTTGTCCACCACCTCGTAGACCATGTGATGCAGACCCGAGCCGTCATCGGTATCGCCGATATACATGCCCGGCCGCTTGCGCACCGCATCAAGGCCTTTGAGGACCTTGATCGATTCCGCCCCATAGGCGTCGGCATTCACGTTGATAGCAGGTTCGGCCATTTGGGATCCTTCAAGGCGCGCGGAAAGGAACGGGCACGCCAGGGTTTTGATTCGTCAGATCAGATATTTAGTGACGAATGGTTGAAATTTCACCCCCGCGCGCATACGCGCGCGTGGAAAGGGGCAAAAAAATCCACCAGAAACTGCCGGATTGGGCCGTTTGGGGGCGATTCGCTGCCTCGGACGGTGCCAGCCTCACCGTGACGCTACGGCGGCCGCGGCGCCGGCCAGCAGGGCTCCGGTGGTGCGGTTCAGGATCCGGATCGCCCTCGGCGTGGTGAAAAGCTGCCGGGCACGGGTGGCAAGCACGATATAGCCGGCAAAAACCACGCCCAGCACCCCCAGGGTCGCCGCGACCAGCTCCGCATAGCCCAGCATCGTGATTCGGGTGAGATCGAGGATGGTGGGCAAAAGAGCCAGGTAGAAGACTATGGTCTTCGGGTTGCCCAGGGTCAGGGCAAGGCCGCCGAGAAGAAGCTTGGCCGGGTGCTCGGAGCTTGCCTCCGCCTTCACGTCCCTTGCCAGGGCTGGGGCCGTCCAGATCTTGTAGGCGATGTAGAGCAGATAGGCCGCGCCGGCATATTTTATGACCAGGAACACTTCGTGGAAGGCCTGGGCGAGGGCCGCGAGGCCGAGGATCGCGAAGGTCAGCCAGACCACGTCGCCCAGCGCCACGCCGAGGCTGAACAGGGCCGCCTCGTTCGGCCCCCGTCCCAGGACACGCGCCACGATGGCGGCGATGCCCGGCCCCGGCGAGGCTGCGGCGATGAAGAGGGCGGAGGAAAAGAGCAGCAGGCCCGCGAGATCCATGGTTCTCAACCGAAGAGGCGATGGTGTCGGCACTATAGGGCGAAACGAGGTTGCGGGCCATCAAGGAGTTGTGATGGGTTCGATCATTCCGCCTGACACCTGAAGCAGGTCGGCCCGGCCCTGCAGCTCGGCGAACAGGCTCGGGTCCGCTCCCGTCATCCAGACCTGTCCTCCCAGCGATTCCAGGGCCTCATAGAGGCCGGCCCGGCGGCGGGGGTCGAGATGGGCGGCAACCTCGTCGAGGAGCACGAAGGGGGCGATCCCGCTCATGCTGGCGACGAGCCGGGCATGGGCGAGCACGAGGCCGATCAGCAGCGCCTTCTGCTCGCCCGTGGAGGCCGTGTTGGCCGGAATGTCCTTGGGACCATGACGAACGAGCAGGTCGGAGGCCTGGGGACCGACGAGGGTGCGCCCGGCCGCCCGGTCGCGCGCGCGATAGTCGCGCAGAATCGCCCGGTAACGATCCTCGGCGTCGACGGCGGGCAAGGTGGCCACGAGCGTGTCGAGTTCGCCCTCGAGCCCCATCGTGGCGAAGGGAAAGGGGGATTCCTCCTCGCGGCCTTCGAGGATGAGGGCGGCGAGGCGCTCGACGGTTTCGCGGCGGGCGGCGGCGACCGCGATGGCGAGCTCCGCCACCTCGCGCTCGAGAGCATCGAGCCACAGGCGGTCGTCGGAGTTTTCCTCGAGCACCCGGTTGCGCGAGCGCAGCGCCCGCTCCAGCGCGTTCACCCGTGCGCCATGCTCTGCATCGACCGCGAGCACGAGTCGGTCGAGGAAGCGTCGCCGGTCGCCGGCGGGGCCGCGGAACAGCGCATCGAGATCGGGAGTGAGCCAGACGATGCGCAGGTATTCGGCGAAGGCCGTCGGCGAGGAGGCCGGCATGCCGTCGATGCGGCAGATGCGCGAGGCGCGCGCATTCTCTCCCTGCGGCTCCAGCCCGGTGCCGAGACGGTGCTCGCCGTAAGGGGCATCGAGGGTCACGGAAACAGCGAAGGAGCCCGACCCCTCGTTGCGCGCCATCTCGGCCAGTTCCGCGCGTCTCAAGCCCCGGCCGGGCATGAAGAGCGAGATCGCCTCCAGCACATTGGTCTTGCCGGCCCCGTTCTCGCCCACGAGCGCCACGAGGAGGCGCGAGACGGCAAGATCCAGGCTCGCATAGGTGCGGAAATCCTGAAGGATCAGACGGGCGATTCGGGAGGCGGCAACCGGAGAGGAGGACATGCGCCTCCTTCATTCAGGAGCAGGCGCGAAAGATCAAGGGCGCAAATCCTTTCTTTGGCCGACGTCCCAGGATCGCCCCATGGCCGAAGCTCAAGATCGGTTCGACCGCAAACTTAGCCATAATAGCGCTCGATGATCGTTGCGACCGTCGCCAGGCTGCTCACAACTCCGCAGATTGCGAAAATCAACGGCTTCAGGTTATCCGAAGCGGGGTGCTGCGGCTTTGGTAACACGCATGCAAGGAACGGAAGAAGGGGCAGGAAATACCGCCCCTGAACGCCCTCGATGGGACCTGAGGAGCCTAAGGGATTCCAGATGAGATACAGGCTCACGAAAATAAGCGCGACGGAGACGGTGAGCCCCGCCAGAATGGTCCAGCGCACAAGCGGCTGGGCGCGAACCCCGTCCATGACGAGGACCGCCGCCAATCCCAAGCCCAGAGCCACGTAGGCAACAAGGGGAAGTGGCGCATCCAGCCAGCCCAGAACCCCGATGATCTGCGCCAAGTACTCATGTGAGTGAGCGGCGAGGGTCGAGAAAGCGAGGCCCGGTATCTCCAAGGGGTGAGAGAGAAGGAAAGCAAGCTGATCACCGGGGCTGGTTTGAATGCGTGAACTGTGCCTCACAGCGCCGGCATTGCTGATACTGATCCATAGAGCCGTGATGCTGATCAGAGCCGCGCAGGCAAGGGCGTATTTCAAGGGTTTCCGATCAGACCGGGGCTCTGTCCACCAGAGTGTCGCGAGTGTCGAGAGAGCAATGGCGGCATATGGCAGCTTTGTCGCGGCCATGAGAGCTCCAAGGGCCGTGACACCGAACAGGGCGGGAGAACTGACTTGCCGCCTCATGAGCGCTGTACTCACCAGCGAAAACATCAGCAGCGATCCAGCAATGACGAGCCCATCCAGAGATACCGATGCGAGCTGATGAAGCGTCATCGGCAATGTGCCGATGACGGCTATGACGTACTTTCCTGCCACTGCCACATGGATAGCCAACGCGATGGCCAGAAGACAGGTAACGGCATTGAGCATGCTCGCAAGCTGTAGGGACTGGACCAAACGCAGATCCAAGGCTTGAGCGATCTTGAGTCCGACGGCTTGCGGAATGAAGACGACGGGGAAATAGACGGAAGAGTTGAAGCGCCTGAACGCTTCGGTGCCCGACCATCGGAAATCCTTGAAGACCGGCATGGCGGTCTTCAAGGATTCGAAGCGTCTCTTGCCGACCTGCATACCAAGCTGGAACCAGGCGTCATCGACCATGCCTCCTGGACGAAGGCCCGGGGCTGCCTCCTCCGTCAGGAAAACACCCTTCGAAATCTGATAAGCTCGTGCCACGTGGGAAATCTCATCCGGATTGCCCAGAGGTTGACGAACGAAGATGAGAAACAAAACTGTCGGAAGACAAATGGCGAGATAAATCAAGGGGAGGGCGCGAGTGGAGGAGACGTTGGCCCAAAATCTGCCATTGGAAAGCGCATGCGATAAAGACGCCAAGCGGCTCCTCGGTGAGCGTGACGGCATAAGAGTGTCGCTTCGGTCGGCCGGCGGCAGGTTCATCGGGCTTGCTTGAGCATTATGAGGTGAATCCAGAGTACAATCGCTTCCAATATCGGAAGAAGGAGGCGAGGCAGCTGCTCTCCAAGGCAGCGGCTCTCCAAGGAAGGGACTGACGATCCAAATGGCAGCTCGGAAGGAGGACATGCGCCTCCCCCACCTTGGAGCGGGTGCGGAAGATCAAGCATCAGGCTGATGCCTGGACAACACGGCATGCATGTCATCCTCCCAGACGACGGAAACGCTATGGTCGCCTCGAAATCGATCGAGAATCTCTAGCTGGCGGGCTTCAGGGACCTTCCGGACCACAACCAGGACGCCTCTGTTCAGCAGGCGCTCCGCCTGCCGAACGCTTCTGACGCTCAAGGATTGCGTTGCTTGGCTGGATCGCAGGTCCAGAACCAGCGTCATGAGCCGTGACTTGTAATAGGCCACCTCTCGTCCATTGCTGTTCTGCGCGACCCAGTCCGCAAGGCGGCTCATCGCGGGCGTGAACAGGCTGTTTTCCCGTGCCGGCACTGTCATGAGCTTCGGAATGGATACGAGGTATACGAGAAGCAAAGGGAGTGCCGTCAGACCTGGAATGGCCTTTGGCGGGACCTTCCAGGAGATGAGTGCCTGCTCGACCGCGAACAGAACATAGAAGATGTAGATGGGAGCCAGCGGCAACAGGTAGCGCACCGGGACCCCATCGACGAGCAGGAACATCGAAATGAGCCCCAGGTGGGCAGCAAAGAACATCTTGTCGAGGGAGTAATGGCGGCGATGGATCAGCACGCCCGTCAGGAAAACACCCGCCAGGACGACGGACAGCGGTCCGATGCGTAATGGAAATTGACCGATAAAGAGAGTCCAGATGGCCTGCTTTCCTGTCACTCCCGGCGACAACAGAATATCGGCTAGCCCGAAGAAATAGCTCAGGAACATGTAGCAATAGGCTGTCAGGAGACGGGCCGCACGCCAACCTTCAGAGCTTCCTTCCGCCGTTTGAGCCGCATGCCGGAAGTTCGACACGAGATCGAAGTTCATGCTTACGAGCAGATCGGAGCCTATCAGGAGGGCAACCCCGAGAGCCGGCAGAATGAGGCTCCTCCACTGGTGTTTTAATCCGAAATAGACGAATAGCGCAGCATAAAGGGCAAGCGCCTCGCTTCTCATGAATGCCGGCAGAAGAAGGCACAGAGCGTACCTGAGCCGAAAGCCCGCTTCGCCAAGGCGCTTGGCGGACATCAGGGCAAGCATCGCACCGGCGGCATAGAGAATGTTCGGGACGCCGCTCTGTTGAAAATAAAGGACAAACGGCGAGAAAAGAACAACGAGAAGATAGGCGTAAGCCACGAGTTCGTTTTTGAAATCCCGTCGAAAGAAATGATACGCCGTGACCGCTCCGCCTGCCCAGAGCACGCTGTTCAGACCCGCGTAGGCATAGGCATTGACGCCTGCCACCCAGGTGAGGCCAGCCAGAAGAACGGAATAGAGAGGCGGCACGGAGGGGAGGCCATCAACCAGGTGGTCCCATGGGCGTCCGAGCAACAGATTGCGAGCTTGGATCACATACTGCCCGAAGTCTCCGTCATGGTTCTGGTAATTGCCGAGGACAAGGAATGCGGAAAAGACAATGAAGATGCCAGCGAAGCCTGTTGAGATGACATGCTCTCTTGCGATGTGAAATGGGTTCGAACATGTCTTCAACATATGACGTTACTTGAGAGTGATCAGATAAATGCCCGCCGCGATCAGCCCTAGGCCTGGAAGGAGAAATCGCGGAAGCTGTTCATTGAAGAACAGCATGCTGACGATGGGAATGAAGGCGAAGGCCAAGGCGTTGAACATGAAGGCAACGGAGAGCGGGATCGTTCTCAAGGCCGTGATCCATGCCACCGTGGAGACCATGTAGAGCGAGAGGGCGCCGACCACGGCCGCCAGCGGCACGAAGTTCTGCTGAACCCATTCGAGGATCGGTTGCCCGGCCGTGAAGGTGAAACGCAGGGCGGAATACTTGAAGATCGATTGCCCGATGGCGATCACGATTACGGAAAACAGCGCAAGGGCGTAAGCATTGAGGTTCATGCCGTGGTGCTCGCCCGGTGGCGCAGCGCCCTCTCGGGCCGCTTGGATCGTTCAAGTCGAGGATGAAGAGCCGAAGCCGGAGCGGACTGGATGTCGTAATTGAGAAAGGCGAGCAGAAGCTGCGTCCCAACGATGACGGGCATGGCTGCCAGCATCACGGTTCCTGCGCTGGCAAAAGACTCGCTCTGCCAGTTCACCAAGCCGAAGACCGTTCCGAAGGCGAGCAGGGCCAAGCCCAACAGGAGCTCGATAGACGCGACATTGAAGTCGCGCAGGAAATATTTGTAGAAAATGCGTTTGACGAAGTTTCTCGCATGTCCCTTCGTGAAGCGCCAGATTTCCTCGTATGGCTGCATGCTGCTCACTTCATCGGCATAATGAGCATGCATGGGAATATCCACGACCCTGGCCTCGATCACATTCAATCGGAACAGCAGATCTGACTCGAAGAAGTAGCGCTTGCTGATCTTCTCAATGGGCAAGAGCTTCATGAGGCTCGCGTGAATTGCGAAGAACCCGTTCGTCGGGTCGAAGCTGTGCCAGTAGCCGGTCGAGAACTTCGCCATGAAGGAAAGGCCCGCATTACCAATCAGGCGCACCCGAGGCATAGTCATCACCCCTTCGGGCTCGAAGAACCTGTTGCCTTTCGCAAAATCAGCTTCGGACGATAGAATGGCCGCAACAAAAGCTGGAATGAGGCGTGGATCCATCTGACCATCGCCGTCGATCTTCACGATAACCTCCGCCTCGTCGGCAGCGGCTTGGGCCATGCCTGAGAGGGCGGCGCCACCGACGCCAAGATTCCTTTCGTTGAAAATGACTTTGACACGGGGATCGTCGATGCATTCGCGCACGAACTTCCCGGTCTCTTCAGGACAGCAATCGTCGACGACGTAGATAGCGTTAACTTCTGGTCCAATTTCACGGAGGACAGACGCGATGTGCTTCCGGACCCGGAAGCAAGGGATCACAGCAGCGATCCTCCTCTCACGTGGGGGGGACTGTGAGGGCATTAAAAGAGTTCTGAAATGTTGTTTGCTCCAGAAGCGCTTATACCTGAAGCTATAAAACGTTACAACATATAATTGCCCTAAAGGACCGGGCATGGCGCAGCTGTACTGTCAGACAGGCGCAAACCGTTCTCGGGTTCAGAACAAGTACAGGGCCCCTAAAGCAAAAGTCTGCTTAAGGATGAGAGGACAGAAGAGAAGCAGTCCTGACTTGAAATACTATTTTTTGAAAATACGCCGGGCTTGCTCCCTTCTCCGGTCAAGGGAAGGGAGCAAGGGTCATTCGAGGGCCTACACCCGCATCGGCATCAGGACGTAGAGCGCGGAGGCGCCTTCGCGGTCCTGAACGATGGTGGGGGAGCCGGGATCGGCGAGCTTGAACAGGGCGGTGTCGCCGTCGAGCTGGGCCGTGATGTCGAGGAGATAGCGGGCATTGAAGCCGATATCGATCGGCGACGCGTCGTAATCGACCTCGATCTCCTCCGTGGCGCTGCCCGAATCCGGGTTGTTGACGGTGAGCGTCAGGCGGCCGTCGCTGAGCGCGAGCTTCACCGCGCGACCACGCTCGGACGAGATGGTGGAGACGCGGTCCACGGCCTTGGAGAAATCGTTGCGCTCGACCACGAGAACCTTGTCGTTCCCGGTGGGAATGACCCGCTGGTAATCGGGGAAGGTCCCGTCGATGAGCTTGGAGGTCAGCACCACGCCGTCGAAGGTCAGCCGCACCTTGGCGGAGGACAGTTCGACCGTGACGTTCTCGGACCCGTCCTCCACGAGCTTGACGATCTCGGCCACGGCTTTGCGCGGCACGATCACGCCGGGCATGCCTTCCGAGCCGGTGGGGGCCGGGATCTCGACCCGGGCGAGGCGATGGCCGTCGGTGGCGACCGCGCGCATGACGACGGAGCCGCCCGCATCGATGGTGTGGAGATAGATGCCGTTGAGGTAGTAGCGCGTCTCTTCCGTCGAGATTGCGAACTGCGTCTTCTCGATCAGGCGCTTGAGATCGCTTGCCGACAGCGTGAAGCGGTGCGGCAGGTCGCCGGCGGCGAGATCCGGGAAGTCGCTTTCCGGCAGGGCCTGCAGCATGAAGCGCGAGCGGCCGGAGCGGATCTGCATCTGGCCCATATCGGCCGTCATTTCGAGCGAAACCTGGGCGCCGTCCGAGAGCTTGCGGACGATGTCGTAGATCATGTAGGCCGGGACGGTGGTCGAACCTGCTTCCGTGATCTCGGCCGGGATCGTCTCCGTCACCTCGATGTCGAGGTCGGTGGCCTTGAGGCGAAGCGATCCTTCGTCCGCGCGGAGCAGCACGTTCGACAGGATCGGAATGGTGTTGCGGCGCTCGACGACGCGGTGCACATGCCCCAGCGCCTTCAGCAGAGCGGCGCGCTCAACGGTAACTCTCATAACCTTGCACCTGGTTTCGGTGAAATTCTTGGCCCGATCCCGCGAAAGACGAGCCTCGGGCGGGACAAGCAGGGCAGCAATGTTGGCTTTTGTCGCCTGAGAAAGCAAGGCCGGGGTGACCCGGCCCTATCCGCCTGCGGCGCCCCAGCCCTGAAGGCTTACTCCTGCAGCATCCGCTTGAGGAGTTCGACCTCGTCGGAGAGGGCGTGGTCCTCGCCCAGCGCCTTCTCGATCTTGCGCACCGCGTGGAGCACGGTGGTGTGATCGCGCCCGCCGAAGCGGCGTCCGATCTCCGGTAGTGAACGTAAGGTCAGCACCTTGGACAGGTACATGGCGATCTGGCGCGGGCGCACCACGGCGGCGGTGCGGCGCTCCGAGAGGATATCGGAGCGGGAGACGTTGTAGCGGGAAGCGACCAGCTTCTGGATGTCCTCGATCTTGACCCGCTTGGGCTCGCGGTTGCGCACCAGGTCGCGGATTGCGGTTTCGGCGGTTTCCAGGGTGATGGCCGAGCCGGTGAGCGTCGCATGGGCGAGCAGGCGGTTCACCGCGCCTTCGAGGTCGCGCCCGTTGGCCGTGATGGCGCGGGCCACATAGGCGATCACGTTCGGGCCCACTTCGAAGGTGGGGTGGATCGTCTTGAGAGCCTCGATCCGCGTGGTGAGGATGGAGGTGCGCAGCGCCTCGTCGAGGGCGCTGACCTCGACCACGAGGCCGCCGGCGAGGCGCGAGCGCACGCGCTCGTCGAGGTTCTCCAGATCCGCCGGCGGACGGTCGGCGGCGATCACGATCTGGCGGCCCGCATCGATCAGCGCATTCAGCGTATGGCCGAATTCCTGCTGGATCTGCTTGCCCTGGATGAACTGCACGTCGTCGATGATGAGCAGGTCGATGCCTCGAAGGCGCTCCTTGAAGGCGAGCGACGTCTGCGCCTTCAGGGATGCGACGAATCCGTACATGAAGCGGTCGGCCGTCAGGTAGATGACACGGCGGCCCTGTGCGCGCACGGCATGCCCGATGGCATGGAGAAGATGCGTCTTGCCGAGGCCCACGCCGGCATGGAGATAGAGCGGGTTGTAGATGGCCTGGCCGTTCTGGGCGTGGGCGACCCGATCGGCCGCCGCATGGGCGAGCGCGTTGGAGCGGCCGACGATGAAGCTCTCGAAGGTAAGGCGGGAATCGAGCGGCGCGCCGCCGAGGTCGCCGTTCTCGCCACGCTCCTCCTGGGGGGCGGCTGCCGTGGGATTCTTGATCTCCCCGACCATGCTCGGCATAGCCATGGACGCGGCCGGAGCGGGGCGGGGGGCTTCGCTGACCCGGCGCTGGGCCGCGGGATCGCGTCCGAGCGTGCTGCGGACGCCGATGGAGACGCGCTCCACGTCGGCGGATTCGGAGCGATAGACCGTCAGCACCCGGTCGGCATAATGGGACTCGATCCAGCTCTTCAGGAAGCGGGTGGGAACGGTGAGATAGGCGCAGCCCTCGACCACCGAGTCCAGCTCCAGGCGACCGAACCAGCTTGCGAAGATATCCTCCCCCAGCTCGGCCCGGAGACGGCGCTTGACCCGCGCCCATACATCCGATGCCGTTTGTTCGCCCGGAGCCTCCATGCCGTTCTCGCTCGGAGCGGCAAAGGTGCGGTGATCTTCGCTGCGATACATCAAAGTTCCTCCACGAGGCTTCGCCTTCTTTAAGGTCGAAAACCCCCACGCATGACCCGTTTCGAACACCAAGGCACAAAGGCCTCACAGGCTATCCAAAACGCGGTGCCCCCAATTGTACTAAAGATTATCTGCACGCTTTTAAGTGGAGACGATCGCTGACTGTCGTCTCCTTTGTCTTCACTCAAGCTCTATCAAGTTTACCTCTCGGTAAAGGACGAGCCTTCGCTTGCTTCTTGAGAGAATGAAACAACGACTGATCCCCGCACATGGTGACTTTAGTTCGAGTTTTGAGTGAATGACTTCACGGCGAGCCGTTGAAGCAAATTGACCTTACACAGGGTGCGGGACGGCGTGCAATACGGCCGAGACGAGTCACGGGCGCTTGCAAGCCCCTTGTGGCGTTCACAGCCTCGTCCACAGCTTTTGAATCTGGGCTTTAAAGTCCTGACTCTTCAACTGATTCACTGTTCCACCACAGCCTGTCCGCAGGCCCGAAAAAAGAGTCTTTCCGCAACCTTGATTCAGAACCGATTCGCCTCGACTCGGGAGGTGATTCTGATGCTTCGCGGTGCTTTGCCTGCTAAGTTCTTGAAGAGGCTAAGTGTTTTATGTGCGGTTTGAAACCGGCCTGTGGAGCTTTCACCCGGTCTGTCGGGGATAAAGTCAAGCTGTCGTGTGGATAAAATTTGCAGGCGGAATCCGGCTCCGGGCACGAAAAAACCCGGCCTCGCGGCCGGGTCCTGTCGTCGATGAAAAGACAGCGTGGAAGCTGCTTTTAGGCGCTCAGCGTCTTGATGCGGCTCGCGAGGCGCGAGACCTTCCGCGACGCGGTGTTCTTGTGCACGATGCCCTTCTGGGCAGCGCGCATCAGCTCCGGCTCGGCAGCGCGCAGGGCGGCCACGGCCTCGGTCTGGTTACCGGACGCAATCGCCTCTTCGACCTTGCGGACGAAAGTCCGCATCCGGCTGCGACGCGACTTGTTGATCGCGGTGCGCTTCGCGATCTTGCGGGTCATCTTCTTGGCGGACACGGTGTTGGCCATGGCCCATCCTCGTTCTTTTCAAAATCCCGATGCGCCAAGCTCAAGCCCGTCGAGGGCTCTGGCAGCGATCGGTTGATTGCATGGAAACCGAAGAGCCCGCGGGACGCGCAGGCTCATGTGAGGCGGCTTATAGACGCGATGCCCGCGAACGTCAACGACCATAGGCCTTTGCGCGTCAAAAAAGCGCCAGAAGGGCCTGGCGCCAGGGGTTGGCCGGGTCGAGCAGGAGGCGGAGCGCCATGAGGCCTGAGACCGCGACCAGGAGCGGGCGGATGATCCGGGAGCCCAGATTTACGGCCAGCCGCGACCCGGCCTGGGCGCCGAGAAAGGAGGCTCCGGCCATGACCAGCCCGACCGGCCAGACCACCGCGCCGGTCGAGGCATAGAGCAGGAGACTGCCGCAATTGCTCGCCAAATTGACAAGCTTGGTATGGGCGGTCGCCTTGACCACCCCGTAGCCGAGGAGCGTCACGAAGGCGAGCATGTAGAAGGAGCCCGCCCCCGGCCCGAAGACGCCGTCATAGAAGCCAAGGGCGACCGGCGCGGTGAGGCCGAAGGCGAGAGCCGTCATCCGGGCGTGGGCATCCTCGTCCTTCATCTTGCGCGAGAGGGCGAAGTAGGCCGCCATCGCGATGAGCAGGAGCGGGATCAGTCCCTCGAGCACGGGGCGGGGCAGGAACTGCACGCACAGCGCCCCCGCGATGCTGCTGACGAACGCCACCAGGGCGAAGCCCCAGGCCTTGCGCCACTCGATCAGCCCCTTGCGCCCGAAGGTATAGGTGGCGGAGGCGGCGGCGACCGAGCCCTGCACCTTGTTGGTCGCGATGGCCTGGGCCGGATCGAGCCCGGCCAGCAGGAGCGCCGGCACGGTCAGGAGCCCGCCGCCTCCGGCAATCGAGTCCACGAAGCCCGCCAAAAAAGAGATCGCGGCGAGAGCCGCGATCATGTCGAATCCGATGTCGATCACGATTTACTGGTTCTTGAACTCGGCTGCGCGCTTGCCCACGAAGGCCGCCATACCTTCCTTCTGGTCGGCGGTGGCGAACATGGCGTGGAACAGGCGCCGCTCGAAACGGATGCCCTCGGCGAGCGACACCTCGTCGGCGCGGTTGATGGTTTCCTTCGTCATCATGGCGATGGGCAGCGACATGGACGCGATGGTCTCCGCCGTCTTCAGGGCATCGTTGATGAGATCGGCCAGGGGCACCACCCGGGCCACGAGGCCGGAGCGCTCCGCCTCCTCGGCGCCCATCATGCGGCCGGTCAGGCACATCTCCATGGCCTTGGCCTTGCCGATGAGCCGGGTCAGGCGCTGGGTCCCGCCCATGCCCGGCATCACGCCGAGCTTGATCTCCGGCTGGCCGAACTTGGCGTTGTCCGCCGCGATGATGAAGTCGCACATCATGGCGAACTCGCAGCCGCCGCCGAGCGCGAAGCCTGCCACCGCGGCGATCATCGGCTTGCGCCGGCCCGACACCTTCTCCCAGCCGGAGAAGAAATCGGCCATATAGGTGTGCGGATAGGCGAGCTCGGCCATCTCCTTGATGTCGGCGCCTGCGGCAAAGGCCTTCTCCGATCCGGTGATGACGATGCAGCCGATATCCGGGTCCGCCTCGAAGGCGTCGAGCGCCTGGTTCACCTCGTTCAACAGGGCCGAATTCAAGGCGTTCAAGGCCTGGGGCCGGTTGAGGGTGATCAGCCCCACCTTGCCGCGCGTCTCAACGAGAATCGTCTCAAAAGCCATGCCGGCGTCTCCTCATCGCTGGATGAGACACCGGTAGGCGAGGGCGGACCATGCGGCAAGCGAAAATCCGGCATCCCGGCCTTCGCCTTTTGGCAGGGATGGCGTCACGGTCTCAGGCACGGGACCGCTTCTGGCATACGGGGCAATAGAAGGTGGAGCGCCCGGACTGCACGAGCCGCGCCACCGTGCCCGTGCAGGCGGGGGTTACGCAGGGCTCTCCCTCCCGGTCGTAGACCCTGAAGGAATGCTGGAAATAGCCGAGCGAGCCGTCCACCTGCGCGTGGTCGCGCAGGGTCGAGCCGCCGGCCTCGACGGCCTCGGCGAGCACGTCCCGGATGATATCGGCCAGCCGGTGCGCCTTGTCGGTCGGCTGTCCCTTCTTCGTCGCGAGCGAGCCCGCCGGGGCCTCCGGATGGAGCCCGGTGCGGAACAGGGCCTCGCAGACATAGATGTTGCCGAGACCGGCGATCAGACGCTGGTCGAGGAGGGCGGCCTTCAGAGGGGTGCGCCTGCCGCCGAAGAGCCGGGCGATGGTCTCGCCCGAGAGCTCGTTGCCAAGGGGCTCGATGCCCATGCCGGCGAAATGCCTCGAGGTTTCGATCTCGGGCCGGGGCACCAGATCCATGAAGCCGAAGCGGCGGGCGTCATTGTAGGTGACGGTCGCCCCGTTGGAGAGTTGGAATACCACGTGGTCATGGGCGCCGAGGCCCCCATGCTCGTGGTGGAACTCGCCCGGCATGCGGGTGGCGCCTCCTTGCGTCACGAGAAAGCGCCCCGACATGCCCAGATGCATGACGAGCACCTCGCCGGAGGCGAGATCGGCGAGAAGATACTTGGCCCTTCGGCCCAAGGCCTTGATTTCCTGGCCTTCCAGGCGCTCGGCGAAGCGCTCCGGGAAGGGGAAGCGCAGATCGGGCCGGCGCTGGATCACCTTGGTGAAGCGGGCACCCACCATGGCGGGCTCCAGGCCGCGGCGCACGGTTTCGACTTCGGGCAGTTCAGGCATCAACCATCTCTCGGCTTCTTGAGGCCTCTTACATAGCCATCCGGTCCCGCTTCCGCTATGGATCGCGACACTGGTGCATCGGGCGGAAAACGGATCCGGTTTTCGCCGACGATGCTACAGGAGACGGGAGCTTTGGTGACGATCATGACCGACGAGAACACCCATTTCGGGTTCCAGTCCGTGCCGCTCGGCGAGAAGCAGGGCAAGGTCAACGAGGTCTTCCGCTCGGTGGCGAGCCGCTACGACCTGATGAACGACCTCATGTCGGCCGGCCTCCATCGCGTCTGGAAGGACGCCCTCGTCTCGACCCTGCGCCCGCCCCGCGACCGGCCGTTCCGGCATCTCGACGTGGCGGGCGGCACCGGCGACGTCGCCTTCCGCATCCTGGACGAGAGCGGCCCGCAGACCCGTGTGACCGTGCTCGACATCAATGGCGAGATGCTCAAGGTCGGGGCCGAGCGGGCCGGCCATCGCTATGAGGGCCGCATCGACTTCGTCGAGGCCAATGCGGAGGAACTGCCGCTCGAATCCGGGACCTACGATGCCTATACCATCGCCTTCGGCATCCGGAACGTGCCGCGCATCGATGCGGCGCTTCGCGAGGCGCACCGGGTGCTGAAGGTCGGCGGACGCTTCCTGTGCCTCGAGTTCTCGAAGGTCGACGTGCCGGTGCTGGACAGGATCTACGACGCCTATTCCTTCAACGTCATTCCCAGGCTCGGGGGCATGGTGACGGGCGATGCGGAATCCTATCAGTATCTGGTGGAATCGATTCGCCGCTTCCCGCCGCCGGCCGCCTTCGCCCGGATGATCGAGGAGGCCGGCTTCAAGCGCGTGACGCACCGGACGCTGACGGCGGGCGTCGTCGCCATTCATTCCGGCTGGAAGATCTGACACGTGATTGGCAGCCTCGTCCATCTTGCCCGCAACCTGCATGCGGGCTTCGTTCTCGCCCGCGAAGGCGCGCTGGCGCTCGTCGATCCGAGTGCCCTGCCGCCGGCCGCCCGACTGGGCTTGCGGGTGGCGCGCCTCATCGAGAAGCCGCAGCCCGGTGACGGCGCGGCGCGCCTCTCCAAGGCGCTGACGCGGCTCGGGCCTTCCTACGTGAAATTCGGCCAGTTCCTCGCGACCCGCCCCGACATCGTCGGCGTGCCGGCGGCGCGCGATCTGGAGCGCCTGCAGGACCGCATGCCGCCCTTCCCCCGGGCGGAAGCGGTGCGCATGGTGGAGATCGCACTGGGCCGCTCCATCGACGAGCTGTTCCTGGAGTTCAGCGAGCCGATCGCGGCCGCTTCCATCGCGCAGGTTCACAAGGCCCGCATCCGTACGGCGGAGGGCGAGGAAACGGTCGCCGTGAAGGTGGTGCGGCCCGGTGTCCGCGAGGGTTTCGCCCGCGACCTCCAGGCCATGCGCGCCGCGGCCCGCCTGTTCGAGCGCGTGGTTCCCGACGCACGCCGCCTCAAGCCGCTCGAAATCGTCGAGGCGCTCGCCCGCTCGGTCGCCGTCGAGATGGATCTGCGGCTCGAGGCCGCCGCGGTCTCCGAACTGGCGGAGAACACCAGGGACGATCCCGACTTCCGCGTGCCGAAGCCGGAATGGGACCTCTCCGCCCGGGACGTGCTCACCACCACCTGGATCGAAGGCATCCGCCTCAACGATCTGGCGGGGATCGAGGCGGCAGGGCTCGACCGGGTCGCGCTCGGCCGCACGGTGATCCAGTCCTTCCTGCGTCATGCCATCCGCGACGGCTATTTCCACGCCGACATGCATCCGGGCAATCTGTTCGTCGATGCGGAAGGCCGTCTCGTGGCCGTCGATTTCGGCATCATGGGCCGGCTCGGCATGAAGGAGCGGCGCTTCCTCGCCGAGATTCTCCTCGGCTTCATCCGCCGCGACTACCTGCGCGTGGCGCAGGTGCATTTCGAGGCCGGCTACGTGCCGCCGCACCATTCGGTGGAGGATTTCGCCCAGGCCATCCGGGCCATCGGCGAGCCGATCCACGACCGCCGCGCCGATGAGATTTCGATGGCGAAGCTGCTCACGCTTCTCTTCGAGATCACGGCCCTCTTCGACATGGCGACCCGCATCGAGCTCGTCATGCTGCAGAAGACTATGGTGGTGGTGGAAGGCGTGGCCCGCAACCTCGATCCGAAGCTCGACATGTGGACCACCTCCGAGCCCGTGGTGCGCGACTGGATCGAACGGAACCTCGGCCCTCTCGGGCGCGCCGAGCAGGCGGGACGCGGCCTGTGGACGCTCGCCGGCGTGATCGGCGACCTGCCGGAGCTGGCGCTGCGGGCCGAGCGGGTGCTCAACCAGCTCGAAGACGTGACCGCGAAAGGCGTTGCGCTCGACCAGGACAGCGTTGCGGCCATCGGCCGGGCCGAGGCGCGGGGCAACCGCTGGGGCGTGGCGGCCTTGTGGATCATCGCCGCCTCGCTGATGATCATGCTGTTCAGAGGCTTCGCATGACGGCGCTTTCAGGCAAACGCATCCTTCTGGTCATCGGCGGCGGCATCGCGGCCTACAAGTCGCTCGACCTCATCCGCCGCCTGCGCGAGCGCGGGGCCTCCGTTCGCTGTGTCCTGACGAATGGCGCACAGCAATTCATCACGCCGCTCGCGGCATCCGCGCTGACCGGCCAGCGCTCGCATACGGATCTCTTCGACCGCGAGGACGAGGCCGATATCGGCCATATCCGCCTGGCCCGCGATGCGGATCTCGTGGTCGTGGCGCCGGCCACGGCGAACCTCATGGCCAAGATGGCGGGCGGCCATGCGGACGACCTCGCCTCCACGGTGCTGCTCGCCACCACTCTGCCGATCCTGATTGCGCCTGCCATGAACGTGCGCATGTGGCTGCATCCGGCGACACAGCGCAACCTGAAGGCCCTTCAGGCGGACGGCATTCATGCGGTCGGGCCCAATGACGGCGCCATGGCGGAAGCCGAGTTTGGCCCGGGCCGCATGGCCGAGCCCCTGGAAATCGCCGCTGCCGTTGAACGTCTCCTCGCGCCGTCGGGCCCGCTCGCCGGCAGGCACGTGATCGTCACCTCCGGCCCGACGCACGAGCCCATCGATCCGGTGCGCTATATCGCCAACCGTTCCTCGGGTAAGCAGGGCCACGCCATCGCGAAAGCCGCCGCCGAGGCTGGCGCGCGCGTGACGCTGATCTCGGGACCCGTGACGCTGCCCGATCCGCCCGGCGTGACGACCGTGCATGTGGAGAGCGCGAGCGAGATGCTGCAGGCCGTCGAAAAGGCAATCCCGGCCGATATCGGCATCTTCGCGGCCGCCGTCGCCGATTGGCGCGTGGCCAATGCGGGCGAGCAGAAGATCAAGAAGAAGGATGGCGCGCTGCCGAACCTGTCGCTGACGGAAAATCCCGACATTCTCGCCACCGTCTCGCGCCGCGGCGAGAATCGTCCGCCGCTCATGGTCGGCTTCGCGGCGGAGACCGAGCACGTGATCGAGCACGCCAGACAGAAGCTGGCGAAGAAGGGGTGCGATCTCATCGTCGCCAACGACGTGTCCATTGCGGGCGGCGTCATGGGCGGCGACAGCAACACCGTGCATCTCGTCACGGCCTCGGCCGTGGAGACCTGGCCGACCCTGTCGAAGGCCGATGTGGCGAGGAAGCTCGTCGAGCGCCTGGGCGCCATGGTGAAAGGCGCAAAGCCATGAGTCACCGCCTGCGCATCCAGCGCCTCGCTCATGCGGCCGGTCTGCCCTTGCCGCGCTACGAGACGTCCGGAGCGGCCGGAATGGATCTTGTGGCGGCCAATCCGTCCGATGCGCCGATCGTCCTGCAGCCGATGCAGCGGATTCTCGTTCCCACGGGCCTCGTGTTCCAGCTCGAGCCCGGCTTCGAGGCGCAGGTGCGGCCCCGTTCGGGCCTCGCCTTCAAGCATGGCGTCACCGTGCTGAATGCGCCGGGCACCGTCGATGCGGATTACCGCGGCGAAGTGCAGGTGCTGCTCGTCAATCTGGGCTCGGAGCCCTTCACCATCGCTCGCGGCATGCGCATCGCCCAAATGGTGATCGCACCGGTAACCGTGGTAGAACCGATCGAGGTCGGACAGGTCGACGAGACCGGTCGCGCCGCGGGCGGCTTCGGGTCGACGGGTCTGGGCTAGGGGGCATCCGCATGAACTTTCTCTCGCGCCGCTCGCTTCTCGCCATCGCGGCCGTCACCGACATCGCGCTCTATGCCCGACCCATGCCCGTTTCGGCGAAGGCGCTCGCCGCCCGGCACAACTTGCCTCCGCGCTATCTGGAGCCGGTTCTGCAGGCCCTGGTCCGGCAGGGCGTCCTGAAGGGCGTACGCGGTCCGCGCGGAGGCTACGAGCTGGCCCGCGAGCGGCGGCGGATCACGGCCGGGGACATCGTGCGCATCGCCATGTCGGCCTTGCAGGAGGACGGGCCCTCTCCGGTGCCGGAATCGCGCCTCGCCGAGATCGTGGTCTCGCCCCTGGTTCATCGGGGAACCGAGGCGTTCCTGGCCGAGCTCGACAAGGTGACGGTGGAGGATCTGTGCCAGAAGGCTCAGGCTGAATCGGCTGTCGAGACGCCTTCCACCATTGATTTCACAATATAATACGTGAATTTAAGTAAATATCGACACCCCATGCGGGAAAGGTTAAGTTTCGCCGATCTGAAGGAGGAAACGCATGGCTGACACCGCCAATCTGTCGGGCTCCGAGGCCAAGCCCGGACGCGGACGCATCTACGGCTCGATCACGGAAACCATCGGCAACACCCCGCTCGTGCGCCTGAACCGGCTGCCCAAGGAGCGTGGGGTCGATGCCGAGATCCTGGTCAAGCTCGAGTTCTTCAACCCGATCTCGAGCGTCAAGGACCGCATCGGCGTCAGCATGATCGAGGCCATGGAGGCGGCCGGCAAGATCGGTCCCGGCACCACCCTGATCGAGCCGACCTCCGGCAATACGGGCATCGCGCTCGCCTTCGTGGCGGCCGCCCGCGGCTATCGCCTGATCCTGGTCATGCCCGAGACCATGTCGCTCGAACGCCGCAAGATGCTGGCCTATCTCGGAGCGGAGCTCGAGCTCACTCCCGGCCCCCAGGGCATGAAGGGCGCCATCGCGCGCGCCGAGGAGCTGCTCAAGGACATTCCGAACTCGGTCATCCCGCAGCAGTTCAAGAACCCGGCCAATCCGGAGATCCACCGCAAGACCACCGCGGAGGAGATCTGGAACGACACCAATGGTCAGTTCGACGCCTTCGTGGCGGGGGTCGGCACCGGCGGCACGATCACGGGTGTCGCCCAGGTGATCAAGCCGCGCCTGCCCAACATGAAGGTGATTGCCGTGGAGCCGGAGGACTCTCCCGTCCTCTCCGGCGGCCAGCCCGGCCCGCACAAGATCCAGGGCATCGGCGCCGGTTTCGTGCCGGACGTGCTCGACCGCTCGCTCATCGACGATGTGGTGACGGTGGGCAACCAGACGGCGTTCGACACCGCGCGCCAGCTCGCGAAGCTCGAGGGCATTCCGGGCGGCATCTCGACCGGCGCCAACGTGGCGGCGGCGCTCGAAGTGGCCGCGCGTCCCGAGTTCAAGGGCAAGCGCATCATCACCGTCGCGCCCTCCTTCGCCGAGCGCTACATCTCGAGCGCCCTCTTCGAAGGCCTCTGAAACCTCGATCATCGAGGATGCGAAGGGCGGCTTCACGGCCGCCCTTTTTGTTTGTCCAGGCTCCAAGCGTAGCCAGAACTTCACTCAGCCCGCCGGGTTCTCCCTGCTGCATGCGAATTCAAGCAATGTCCCAAGGAGTTCATCATGGCGGAGCGCAAAGCGCCTCATTCGTTGAAGGATCAATCGGCGGACCAGATCCGCAACGAGCAGCGCGGCGGCATCGACAGTCCCGTCGATCCGAACCGGGACGGTGGCCCCGAAGGCAATGCCACCATGAGGCGCGTTTGGAGCGAGCCCGGCGGCGAGGCCTACAATTACCGCCAGAGCCAGAGCGGCCAGCCCAGCCAGGCCGGCATGGACGGCCATGACGAACTCACGGCCGCCGAAACGCCCGAGACGACGAAGCACCTGAGCGATGCCAGCCTCTCGCCCGAGGACAAGGATGCGACGGCCGAAGCCATCGAGCGTGCAACCGCCGTGAACGGCAAGGACAAGCGTTGAGAGGAGCGCCCCATGGGCAATGCAGGCTACGGCAACCATACCGACGATACGGCGAAGGATGGCGGCTCCAAGGAGCCGAAGCCGAAGGCGGGTTCAACGGCCAAACCGTCCAACGGCAAGATGCCGGCAGCGGGGCCGCATGACGAGCCCCATCTGACGAACCCGGATGCGACGCCTGGAGCCGGCTCCCTGCCGGAACCGGGCGATCGCGATGCGACCGATTCGACGAGTTCCTGATCGTCCCGAAGGAGACCCGAATGGCTCATCCGGAAGACAAGAAGCCCGGCCAGGCGACCGAAGAGGATATCGACGCTCCCCGTCTGACCCCGCAGGGCCGCGAGAATCCCGAGGCCTCCGGCGAGGATTCGACGGACCCGATGGGAGAGGGCGCGAAGAAGGGCCAGAGCGACAAGGCGGAAGGATAGGCCGTCCGGGCAAACGAAAAGGCCGCCCCTGAAGGCGGCCTTTCGATCTCACTCAGCGCCCTGAACTTTAGGCGCTCAGCGCTTCCTTCTGCTTCTCGGCGCGCTTGCGGTCGTTCGGGTCGAGGATCGCCTTGCGGATGCGGATCGACTTCGGCGTCACCTCGACGAGTTCGTCGTCCTCGATCCAGGCGAGCGAGCGCTCCAGGGTCATGCGGATCGGCGGCGTCAGGCGCACCGCTTCGTCCTTGGAGGTCGTGCGGATGTTGGTGAGCTTCTTGCCCTTGAGCACGTTCACCTCGAGATCGTTCTCGCGGTTGTGCTCGCCGACGATCATGCCCTGATAGACCTTCCAGCCGGGCTCGATCATCATCGGGCCGCGATCCTCGAGGTTCCACAGGGCGTAGGCCACGGCCTCTCCCGAGTCGTTGGAGATCAGCACGCCGTTGCGCCGTCCCGCGATCTCGCCCTTGTAGGGCTGGTAGGCGTGGAACAGGCGGTTCATGATCGCCGTGCCGCGCGTGTCGGTGAGGAGCTCGCTCTGGTAGCCGATGAGGCCGCGGGTCGGAGCGTAGAACACGAGGCGCTGGCGGTTGCCGCCGGACGGCTTCATCTCGACCATCTCGGCGCGCCGCTCGGACATCTTCTGCACGACGACGCCGGAATGCTCCTCGTCCACGTCGATGACCACTTCCTCGACGGGCTCGAGGAGCTGGCCGTTCTCGTCCTTCTCGAACACCACGCGGGGACGCGACACGGCGAGCTCGAAGCCCTCGCGGCGCATGGTCTCGATCAGGATCGCGAGCTGCAGCTCGCCGCGGCCGGAGACGTAGAACGAATCCTTGTCGGCCGCTTCCTCGATCTTGAGGGTCACGTTGCCTTCCGCTTCCTTGAACAGGCGGTCGCGGATCATGCGGCTCGTCACCTTGTCGCCCTCGGTGCCGGCGAGCGGCGAGTCGTTGACGATGAACGACATGGTCACGGTCGGCGGATCGATCGGCTGCGCCTGGATCGGGATGTCGTTCTCGGGAGCCGAGAAGGTGTCGGCCACGGAGCCCTTCACGAGGCCCGCGATGGACACGATGTCGCCCGCCTCGCCGACCTCGATGGGCTGGCGCTCGAGGCCGCGGAAGGCCAGGATCTTGGACACGCGGCCCGTCTCGACCACGTTGCCCTCACGGTCGAGCACTTTGATCGACTGGTTCGGCTTCACCGAGCCGGAGCTGATGCGGCCGGTGACGATGCGGCCCAGGAAGGGGTTGGATTCGAGCAGCGTTCCGAGCATGCGGAACGGACCTTCCTCGGTCTTGGCCGGCGGCACGTGCTCGAGCACGAGGTCGAAGAGCGGGGCGAGGCCCTGGTCGCTCGGGCCCTCGGGCGACTTGGCCATCCAGCCGTTGCGGCCGGATCCGTAGAGGATCGGGAAGTCGAGCTGCTCGTCGGTGGCGTCGAGGGCCGCGAAGAGGTCGAAGACCTCGTTGATGACCTCCTGGTGGCGGGCATCGGGACGGTCGATCTTGTTGATGGCCACGATCGGACGAAGGCCGATCTTGAGGGCCTTGGACACCACGAACTTGGTCTGCGGCATCGGGCCCTCGGCCGCGTCCACCAGCACGATGGCGCCGTCGACCATGCTCAGGATGCGCTCCACCTCGCCGCCGAAATCGGCGTGGCCGGGGGTGTCGACGATGTTGATGCGGGTGTCCTTCCAGACCACCGAGGTGGCCTTCGCCAGGATGGTGATGCCACGCTCCTTCTCCAGGTCGTTCGAGTCCATGGCGCGCTCTTCGACGCGCTGGTTCTCGCGGAAGGCGCCGGACTGCTGGAGCAGCTTGTCGACGAGGGTGGTCTTGCCGTGGTCGACGTGAGCGATGATGGCGATATTGCGTAGTTTCATACGGGTCTTTCAAAGCAAAGCGGCCCGGTACGCGGCAAGCGTGGCCGCGCCCCTGGCTCGTACCGGGCGGAAATCTGATGTGCTGCAATATAATGATAAGAGAGCGGCGGCAATAGGGCAGGGCGGCGTCTTGTGCCGGCGGACCTGTCGGCCCCCTGTTCCTCCCGCCTTCGGGTCCTCGATGGCGAAGCCCCTCTGCGGGCGCCCGGAGGCGCGGGTTCCCTCTTGAGGGGAGGGGACACAGCGCCCGAACGCGACGAACCTCATCCTGGGGAGCAGCCGCAGGCTGCGTCTCGAAGGAGGAACCAGAGGGCACTGGACCCTCCTTCGAGACGCTGCTTTCAGCGGCTCCTCAGGATGAGGGCGGAGGGAGGCTGGGCCGGGTTCGACGGCGTGGATGGCCGGCACAGGTGTTCAACCCGGCCATGACGGTGAGGGCATGGGCCTGCTGTGCGATGTCAAAGAGTCAGCACCCTTGGGCCCGCAGCTTGCGCTGCGAGCCTGTCGGGGTCGAGGGAGGTGCGACGGGCAGCCCGGCTCGAATGCGATGTGAATGGAAGAGCCGGACGGCGCCTTCGCACGCGGTTCTTTTAGGCGTTTCGACTTGGACCCGCACAAGGCTGCCAAGGGCCTCCTGCCCGGACGGCTGCGTGCACCGTCCGGCAGGACCGCATCCCC
>JAEWKH010000031.1 GCA_023386155.1 Pseudomonadota bacterium | reverse complement strand
CACCGCCGGCTTCCGCCAAAACCTTCGTGATCGCCGCCGTCAATGACGTCTTGCCGTGGTCAACGTGACCGATCGTGCCGATGTTGCAGTGAGGCTTGCTGCGGTTGAATTTCTCTTTCGCCATCGTTGTCTCCGTATTCGGAAGTTCTGCTGTTTCTGTTTCGCGAGGTGGCTCAGACCGTGTTTACGCGCTTATGCGTACTTGGCCTGCACCTCCTGCGCGACGTTAGCCGGGACCTGCTCGTAGTGATCAAACTGCATGGTGAACGTCGCGCGACCTTGCGACATCGACCGCAGATTGTTGACGTAACCGAACATGTTCGCGAGCGGGACCATCGCCGTGATGACGTTGGCATTGCCGCGCATGTCCTGGCCTTGAATCTGGCCGCGCCGCGAGTTCAAGTCGCCGATGACGCTGCCGGTATAGTCTTCCGGCGTCACCACCTCGACCTTCATGATCGGCTCGAGCAACACCGAGCCGCCCTTCTGCAGCGCTTCGCGCAGCGCCGCGCGCGAGGCGATTTCGAAGGCCAGCGCCGACGAGTCGACGTCGTGGTAGCGACCGTCGATCAGCGTCACCTTGAGGTCGACCACCGGGAAGCCGGCGAGCACGCCGGACCCGAGAACCGACTGGAGACCCTTTTCGACGCCGGGGATGTATTCCTTCGGCACCGCGCCGCCGATGATCTCGTTCACGAACTCGAAGCCGCCGCCGGCCTGAAGCGGCTCGACGTTGAACTTCACCTGCGCGAACTGGCCGGTACCGCCGGTCTGCTTCTTGTGCTGGTAGTCGACCGTGACCGGCTTCGAGATCCGCTCACGATAAGCAACCTGCGGCGCGCCGATATTGGCGTCGACCTTGTAGGTGCGCTTGAGGATGTCGACTTTGATGTCGAGATGCAGTTCGCCCATGCCCTTGAGAATGGTCTGGCCGCTCTCCTGGTCGGTCGATACGCGGAACGACGGATCTTCGGCCGCGAGCTTCGCCAGCGCGACGCCGAGCTTTTCCTGGTCGGCCTTCGACTTCGGCTCGATCGCGATCTCGATCACCGGCTCCGGGAATTCCATCTTCTCCAGGATCACGAACTGCTTGGGATCGCAGAGCGTGTCGCCGGTGCGCGTTTCCTTGAGCGAGGCCAAAGCGACGATGTCGCCGGCATAGGCCTCCTTGATGTCTTCGCGGTTGTTCGCATGCATCAGCAACATGCGACCGACGCGTTCCTTGCGGTCGCGGGTCGAGTTGATGAGCTGCATGCCCGAGGTCAGCACGCCCGAGTAAATGCGGCAGAACGTGATGGTGCCGACGAACGGGTCGTCCATGATCTTGAACGCCAGCAGCGCGACAGGCTCGCTGTCGTCGGCATGGCGCTGCACTTCTTCGCCCTTCTCGCCAACGCCGTTGATCGCCGGCACGTCGAGCGGCGACGGCAGGTAATCGACGACGGCGTCGAGCAGCGGCTGCACGCCCTTGTTCTTGAACGCGGTACCGCACAGCACGGGGAAGAACGCGCCGGTGATCACCGCCTTGCGGATCAGCTTCTTGAGCGTCGCCTCGTCCGGCTCTTTGCCTTCGAGGTAGCCGGTCATCGCATCGTCATCGAGTTCGACGGCGGCTTCGATCAGCTTCTCGCGATATTCCTTGGCCTGATCGGCGAGATCGGCCGGGATCGCCTCGACCTCGTACATCGCGCCCTGGGCATCGCTATTGTAGACGTATGCCTGCATGCGGACGAGATCGATCATGCCCTTGAAGTTGCTCTCGGCACCGATCGGCAACTGAATCGCCACCGGCTTGGCGCCGAGGCGGTCAACGATGTCCTTGAGGCACTGGAAGAAGTCCGCGCCGATCTTGTCCATCTTGTTGCAGAAGACGATACGCGGAACCTTATACTTGTCGCCCTGACGCCAGACCGTCTCGGTCTGCGGCTCGACGCCCTGGTTCGAGTCGAGCACGCACACGGCGCCATCGAGCACGCGCAGCGAACGCTCGACTTCGATGGTGAAGTCGACGTGGCCGGGGGTGTCGATGATGTTCAGACGCTTGCCGTTCCAGATGGCAGTGGTCGCAGCGGACGTGATCGTGATGCCGCGCTCCTGCTCCTGCTCCATCCAGTCCATCGTCGCGGCGCCTTCATGCACCTCGCCGATCTTGTGGCTCTTACCGGTGTAGTAGAGGATCCGCTCGGTCGTCGTCGTCTTACCGGCATCGATGTGAGCCATGATGCCGAAGTTGCGGTAGTCCTCGATTTTATGCGTGCGGGGCATTGACGAATGTCCTGTTGGCTGGCCGGTCGACCGTTACCAGCGGTAATGCGAGAACGCGCGGTTGGCTTCCGCCATCTTGTGCGTGTCTTCGCGTTTCTTGACGGCATTCCCCCTGCTATTGGACGCATCGAGCAGCTCTGCCGAAAGCCGCTCCGTCATCGTCTTTTCGTTGCGATCGCGCGCCGCCGAAATGATCCAGCGGATGCCCAGCGCCTGGCGCCGGGAGGAGCGAACCTCGACCGGGACCTGATAGGTCGCGCCACCGACGCGGCGGGAGCGAACCTCGATCGACGGCATCACGTTGTCGAGCGCGGTCTGGAACACGCCGAGCGGGTTCTGCTTGGTCTTGTTCTCGATGATCTCGAGCGCGCCGTAGACGATGTTTTCGGCGACCGACTTCTTGCCGTCGTACATGACGGCATTCATGAACTTCGAAACGACAGCGTTGCCGAACTTCGGGTCCGGAATGACTTCGCGCTTTTCTGCGGCGTGACGACGGGACATGGCTATCGATCCTTACTTCGGGCGCTTGGCGCCATACTTGGAACGGCGCTGCTTACGGTTCTTCACGCCCTGGGTGTCGAGCACGCCACGCAGGATGTGATAACGCACGCCGGGAAGGTCCTTGACGCGGCCACCGCGGATCATCACCACCGAGTGTTCCTGAAGGTTGTGACCTTCACCCGGGATGTAACCGATCACCTCGAAGCCGTTCGTCAAGCGCACCTTCGCGACCTTGCGGAGCGCGGAGTTCGGCTTCTTCGGCGTCGTCGTATAGACGCGGGTGCAAACGCCGCGCTTCTGCGGCGAATTCTGCAAGGCCGGAACGCGATTACGGACCGCCTCGGGACGGCGCGGCTTGCGGATCAGTTGGTTGACGGTTGGCATACGCCTCGAACCCTCTTTGCCCTTTTAGAGCTATTGCCCAGTGCTCTTTCACGCGCGGACTACCCACGCGCAAAATGAAATCGCGCCGTCCGCGAAACACGGAAGGGCGATCCCTCGATGTTCAACACTCGCTGCGCCAAAGGCGCCGCGAGTGCAGCCTCAAACCTGACAAGGTGTCAGCGGCAGCGTTTGAGTTTCCTTCGTCGAGGCCAAAGGGCACCGGTCAAATTTCGGAAAAGCAAGCTTTCCCAAAAACTTGGTCGATGCGGCCGTTCCGATTGGCGAAACTCACCGCCTGCCGAAAAGTGTGCGCGTTTTAGCATTGATTCCGGGGGTGTCAAGCTGGAAAGCCCGCGGAAAATCGGCGTTTCCGAGCCTCGCCACCAATCCAGCTACCGGGCCCTCGGAGTAACCGCCTGAGGCTCCGGAACCCCCTCAGGATGCGCGTCCCGATAGAATCCATAACCGACTGCAACCAAAATGACCACCGCCACGCCGATCAGCAGGCCGGTATAGGGCGGCAGACGGCTGTTGCGCTGGCGCGCCGCGGCCGGCGGCCTCTTGTCGAGGGCCAGTTCGGGAATCGAGTCGTTGGTCGGCGGGGGTGGCGGGCCTTCCACGGCGGCTGATTTCCTTTGGCTTGGGTCGACGGATGGCCATCCTTTGGCGGTCCTGCCGAAAACGCACCACAGCCGGCCGCGTTCCGCGGGTTCAATGGACCCAGCCGGCCCGCTACAAACAGAAGGGCCGCCCAAGGGGGCGGCCCTTCCAGGGTCGTTTCGAGTCGGCCGATGGCCGACATCGTGTGCCGCGTGACTTACTCGGCTGCCGGCGTCGGCGCCGGGAGCGCTGCGGCCTCTTCCGGCTGCGGCTGTTCCATCGGCTGCTGCCGCTGGGCTTGCAACGCTGCGTCCTTCTCCCGCTCGGAGAGAATGAGACGATCGCGCTTGCCGGCGACTTCGCGCAGCCGGTTCATCATCGCGCCGGTACCCGCCGGGATCAGGCGGCCGACGATGACGTTCTCCTTGAGGCCGTCGAGCGAATCCACCTTGCCGTTGACGGCGGCTTCGGTGAGGACGCGCGTGGTCTCCTGGAATGACGCCGCCGAGATGAACGAGCGGGTCTGCAGCGACGCCTTGGTGATGCCGAGCAGCACCGGGGTGCCAGACGCGGTCTTCTTGCCCTCGTCCTTGAGCTTCTCGTTGAGCGCGTCGAGTTCGATCTTGTCGATCTGCTCGCCCGTGATCAGCTCGCTATCGCCCGCGTCGTTGATCTCCACCTTCTGCAGCATCTGACGGACAATCACCTCGATGTGCTTGTCGTTGATGTGCACGCCCTGGAGCCGGTAGACCTCCTGAATCTCGTTGAGCAGGAAGTTCGCCAGTTCCTCGACGCCCTTGACGGCGAGAATGTCGTGCGGAGCAGGATTGCCCTCGACGATGTAATCGCCCTTCTCGATGACGTCGCCATCCTGCAGGTGGATGTGCTTGCCCTTCGGGATCAGGTACTCGCGCGGCTCCTCGCTCTTGTCGGCCGGTTCGATCGAGAGGCGCCGCTTGTTCTTGTAGTCCTTGCCGAAGCGCACCGTGCCGCCGATCTCGGCGATCACCGCCGCATCCTTCGGCCGCCGCGCCTCGAACAGCTCCGCCACCCGCGGCAGACCGCCGGTGATGTCGCGCGTCTTGGCGCCTTCGGTCGAGATACGCGCCAGCACGTCGCCGGCCTTCACATGAGCACCCGGCTCGACCGAGAGGATCGACTCGACCGAGAGCTGGTAACGGGCGTCACCACCACGCGCCAGCTTGATCACCTTGCCGTCCTTGCCCTTGATCACGACCGAGGGACGCAGGTCGACCTGGTTCTTGCCCGAGCCCGTGCGCCACTCGGTGACGACGCGCTTGGCGATGCCGGTGGCCTCGTCGACCGTTTCCGACAACGACTGGCCGTCCACCATGTCCTCGAAACCGATCTCGCCCTCGACTTCGGTGAGGACCGGACGGCTGTAAGGATCCCATTCGGCGATCCGCTGGCCGCGCTTGATCTTGTCGCCATCGGCGACCTTCAGGCGCGCGCCATACGGGATGCGGTGATGGGCGCGTTCGGTGCCGTCGGCATCGAGCACGGAGACCACCATGTTGCGGACCATCGCGACAGTCTCGTTCTCCGAGTTCTTCGCGGAGCTGCCCTTGAACCGGACCGTGCCGTCGAAGTTCGACTCGATGAACGACTGCTCGTTGATCTGCGCCGCGCCACCGATGTGGAACGTGCGCATGGTGAGCTGGGTGCCCGGCTCACCGATCGACTGCGCGGCGATAACGCCCACCGCTTCGCCCATATTGACGGGCGTGCCGCGGGCAAGATCGCGCCCGTAGCAGGCGCCGCAGACGCCGTTGGTGGATTCGCAGGTGAGCACCGAACGGATGCGCAGCTCCTGCACGCCCGCCTTGGTGATCTCGTCCACCAGACGCTCGTCGAGCAGCGTGCCCTTCGCCGCGATTACGCGGTTGGTCGCCGGATCACGCACGTCTTCCTGGGCGGTACGGCCGAGGATACGCACGCCGAGCGAGGCGACCACGGTGCCCGCGTCGATGATGGCGCGAACATTGATGCCGTCGTCGGTGCCGCAATCTTCCGACGTGATGATGCAGTCCTGCGCCACGTCGACGAGACGCCGCGTCAGGTAGCCGGAGTTCGCGGTCTTCAACGCGGTGTCCGCGAGGCCCTTACGGGCGCCGTGGGTCGAGTTGAAGTATTCGAGAACCGAGAGACCTTCCTTGAAGTTCGAGATGATCGGGCTCTCGATAATCTCGCCGGACGGCTTGGCCATCAGGCCGCGCATGCCGGCGAGCTGACGCATCTGCGCCGGCGAACCGCGCGCACCGGAATGCGCCATCATGTAGATCGAGTTGACCTGAGCCTCGCGGCCATCCTGAAGTTTCTTCGGCTTCTGGATTTCCGCCATCATCGCTTCGGCGATGGTCTCGGTGCACTTCGACCAGGCGTCCACCACCTTGTTGTACTTCTCGCCCTGGGTGATGAGGCCGTCGTTGTACTGCTGCTCGAACTCCTGAGCCATGGTCCGGGTCTTCTCGACCGTATTCCACTTCGAACCGGGCACCACCATGTCGTCCTTGCCGAACGAAATGCCGGCGCGGAACGCGTGGTAGAAGCCGAGCGCCATGATCCGGTCGCAGAAGATCACCGTGTCCTTCTGACCGCAGTGACGATAGACGTGGTCGATCATCCCGGAGATTTCGCGCTTCGTCATCAGCTTGTTGACGACGTCGAACGGGACCTTGCGGCTGTGCGGCAGCACCTGGCCGAGCATGACGCGGCCCGGCGTGGTGTCGTACCACTTCGGAGTCCGGTTGCCGTCCTCGTCGATGGCGACCCAGCGGTACTTGATCTTGGAGTGCAGCGAGATCGCCTTCTCGTGCAGCGCGTGCTCGATCTGCGCCATGTTGCCGAACGTCTTGCCCTCGCCGGGCTGACCTTCCGACATCAGCGTGAGGTAGTAGAGGCCGAGCACGATGTCCTGCGACGGCACGATGATCGGCTGACCGTTGGCCGGATGCAGGATGTTGTTGGTCGACATCATCAGGACGCGCGCTTCCAGCTGCGCTTCGAGCGACAGCGGAACGTGCACGGCCATCTGGTCGCCGTCGAAGTCGGCATTGAACGCGGCGCAGACCAGCGGGTGAAGCTGGATCGCCTTGCCTTCGATCAGCACCGGCTCGAACGCCTGGATGCCGAGACGGTGCAAGGTCGGCGCGCGGTTGAGCAGCACCGGATGTTCGCGGATCACCTCATCGAGGATATCCCAAACCTCAGGCTTCTCCTTCTCGACGAGCTTCTTCGCCTGCTTCACCGTCGTCGATAGGCCCTTGGCGTCAAGCCGCGAATAGATGAACGGCTTGAACAGTTCGAGCGCCATCTTCTTCGGCAGGCCGCACTGATGCAGCTTGAGCTCCGGACCGACGACGATCACGGAACGGCCGGAATAGTCGACGCGCTTGCCGAGCAGGTTCTGGCGGAACCGGCCCTGCTTGCCCTTTAGCATATCGGCGAGCGACTTCAGCGGACGCTTGTTGGCGCCGGTGATGACGCGGCCGCGGCGGCCGTTGTCGAACAGCGCATCGACCGCTTCCTGAAGCATGCGCTTCTCGTTGCGGATGATGATGTCCGGCGCACGCAGTTCGATCAGCCGCTTCAAACGGTTGTTGCGGTTGATGACGCGGCGATAGAGGTCGTTGAGATCGGACGTGGCAAAACGGCCGCCGTCGAGCGGAACGAGCGGACGAAGGTCCGGCGGGATCACCGGCACCTGGGTCAGGATCATCCACTCCGGGCGGTTGCCGGACTGCTGGAACGCCTCGACGATCTTCAGACGCTTGGCGAGCTTCTTCTTCTTGATCTCGCTGTCGGTCTCGCCGATCTCGGCGCGCAGATCGACCTGCATCTTCTCGAGGTCAATCGCCTTGAGCATTTCGCGGATCGCTTCCGCGCCGATCATCGCCGTGAAGCTGTCGGCGCCGAACTCGTCCTGCGCCTTCAGATACTCCTCCTCGGACAGCAGCTGACGATCCTTGAGCGCGGTCAGACCCGGCTCCAGCACCACGTAGTATTCGAAATACAGGATGCGCTCGAGATCCTTGAGCGTCATGTCGAGCAGCAGACCAATGCGGCTAGGCAGCGACTTCAGAAACCAGATGTGCGCAACCGGCGCCGCGAGTTCGATATGGCCCATGCGCTCGCGCCGCACGCGGCTGAGCGTCACTTCCACCGAGCACTTCTCGCAGATGATGCCCTTGTACTTCATGCGCTTGTACTTGCCGCACAAGCACTCGTAATCCTTGATCGGCCCGAAGATGCGCGCGCAGAACAGGCCGTCGCGCTCGGGCTTGAAGGTGCGGTAATTGATGGTTTCCGGCTTTTTGATTTCGCCGTAGGACCAGGACAGAATCTTTTCCGGGCTCGCGATCGAGATGCGGATCTGGTCGAAGACCTGAGCCGGGACCTGCGGGCTGAAAAGATTCATCACTTCTTGATTCATCGTGATCTCCGATACGCCGGATGAGACCGGCTGCCGTCGATTGAATTGGGCTCGCGAACCGGCGCGGGCATGAAGCCCGCGCCACGCATCCTGTTACTCGGCCGCTTCCGCGGTCGGCGTCGCACCCGCACCGCCCTGCTTGGAATTGTGCAGGTCGACGTTGAGGCCGAGCGAGCGCATTTCCTTGACCAGCACGTTGAAGCTTTCCGGAATGCCCGCTTCGAACGTGTCGTCGCCGCGCACGATCGCCTCGTACACCTTGGTACGGCCGGCGACGTCGTCCGACTTCACGGTGAGCATTTCCTGCAACGTGTAGGCAGCGCCATAAGCCTCGAGCGCCCAGACCTCCATTTCGCCGAAGCGCTGGCCGCCGAACTGCGCCTTGCCGCCCAGCGGCTGCTGAGTGACGAGCGAGTAAGGACCGATCGAACGCGCGTGGATCTTGTCGTCGACAAGATGGTGGAGCTTGAGCATGTAGATGTAGCCCACCGTCACGTTGCGATCGAAGCGCTCGCCGGTCCGGCCATCATAGACGACCGACTGGCCGGACTTATCGAGGCCTGCGAGGTCGAGCATCGTTTCGATGTCGGCCTCCTTGGCACCGTCGAACACCGGCGTCGCGATCGGCACGCCACGGCTGAGGTTGCCACCGAGCTCGACGAGTTCGCTCTCGCTGAGGCTCTTGATGGTCTCGTCCTCGCCGTAGATCTTCTTCAGCATGTCCTTGAGCGGACGGACGTCGCCCTTGCCGCTGTAGGTCTCGACCGTCTGACCGATCTTGATGCCGAGGCCTGCGCAGGCCCAGCCCAGATGAGTCTCGAGAATCTGACCGACGTTCATACGCGACGGCACGCCGAGCGGATTGAGCACAATGTCGACCGGACGGCCGTCCGCGAGGAACGGCATGTCTTCGAGCGGCACGATGCGCGACACGACACCCTTATTGCCGTGACGGCCAGCCATCTTGTCACCCGGCTGAATCTTGCGTTTCACCGCAACGAAGACCTTGACCATCTTCATCACGCCGGGCGGCAGCTCGTCGCCGCGCTGCAGCTTCTCGACCTTGTCGAGGAAGCGCTGTTCGAGCAGCTTCTTCGACTCGTCGTACTGCTTCCGGATCGCCTCGATCTCCGACATCAGCTTGTCGTTCGGAGACGCGAACTGCCACCACTGGGCGCGCGGATATTCGTCGAGCACCGCACGGGTGATCTTTGAGTCCTTCTTGAAGCCCTTGGGGCCGGCAATGCCCTGACGGCCTTCAAGCAACTCGGCCAGACGCGCATAGACGTTGCGGTCGAGGATCGCCTGCTCGTCGTCACGGTCCTTGGCGAGACGCTCGATCTCTTCGCGCTCGATCGCCAGTGCACGCTCGTCCTTGTCGACGCCGTGGCGGTTGAACACGCGGACTTCGACGACGGTGCCCTGCACGCCCGGCGGAACGCGCAGCGACGTATCACGCACGTCGGAGGCCTTCTCGCCGAAGATCGCGCGCAACAGCTTCTCTTCCGGCGTCATCGGGCTTTCGCCCTTCGGCGTGATCTTGCCGCAGAGGATGTCGCCGGCGTGCACTTCCGCGCCGATATAGACGATGCCCGCTTCGTCGAGGTTCTTCAGCGCTTCTTCCGAAACGTTCGGAATGTCGCGGGTGATTTCCTCAGGACCGAGCTTGGTGTCGCGCGCCATCACTTCGAACTCTTCGATGTGAATGGACGTGAACACGTCTTCCTTGACGATCCGCTCGGAGAGCAGGATCGAGTCTTCGAAGTTGTAGCCGTTCCACGGCATGAACGCGACCAGCACGTTGCGGCCAAGCGCGAGCTCACCGAGGTCGGTCGACGGACCGTCGGCAATGATGTCGCCCTTGTTCACCCGGTCACCGACCTTCACCAACGGACGCTGGTTGATGCAGGTGTTCTGGTTGGAACGCTGGTACTTCATCAGCCGGTAGATATCGACGCCCGGCTTCGCCGGATCGAGATCGTCGGTCGCACGGATAACGATACGGGTCGCGTCGACCTGGTCGATGATGCCGGTGCGGCGCGCACCGATCGCAGCGCCCGAGTCACGCGCAACCACGCCTTCCATGCCGGTGCCGACGAACGGCGCCTCGGCGCGAACCAGCGGCACCGCCTGGCGCTGCATGTTGGAGCCCATCAGCGCGCGGTTGGCGTCGTCGTTCTCAAGGAACGGGATCAGCGCCGCGGCCACCGAGACGAGCTGCTTCGGCGACACGTCCATGAAGTCGACCTTGTCGCGCGGATAGAGCTGCACGTCGCCCGCGTGACGGCAGATCACCAGTTCTTCGGTGAGCTTGCCCTTGCTGTCGACCGAGACGTTCGCCTGCGCGACCGTGTACCGGCCCTCTTCCATCGCCGAGAGATAGACCACCTCGTCGGTGACGCGGCCGTCCTTGACGCGGCGGTACGGCGTCTCGACGAAGCCGTACTTGTTGACGCGCGCGAAGGTCGCGAGCGAGTTGATCAGACCGATGTTCGGGCCTTCCGGCGTTTCGATCGGGCAGATACGGCCGTAGTGGGTCGGATGCACGTCGCGGACTTCGAAGCCCGCGCGCTCGCGCGTGAGACCGCCCGGTCCGAGCGCGGAGAGACGCCGCTTGTGCGTGATCTCCGAGAGCGGATTGGTCTGGTCCATGAACTGCGAAAGCTGCGACGAGCCGAAGAACTCGCGCACCGCGGCAGCCGCTGGCTTGGCGTTGATCAGGTCCTGCGGCATGACGGTGTCGATATCGACCGACGACATGCGCTCCTTGATCGCGCGCTCCATACGCAGGAGGCCGATGCGGTACTGGTTCTCCATCAGCTCGCCGACCGAACGCACACGGCGGTTGCCGAGATGATCGATATCGTCGATATCGCCCTTGCCGTCGCGCAGATCGACCAGCGTACGGATGACAGAGATGATGTCTTCCTTGCGCAGCACCCGCATCGTGTCGGGCGCGTCGAGGTCGAGACGCATGTTCATCTTGACGCGGCCGACCGCCGAGAGGTCGTAGCGCTCGCTGTCGAAGAACAACGACTGGAACATCGCCTGCGCGGTGTCCACCGTCGGCGGCTCGCCGGGGCGCATCACGCGATAGATGTCGAACAGCGCATCCTCACGGGTCATGTTCTTGTCGACCGCGAGGGTGTTGCGGATATAGGCGCCGACATTGACATGGTCGATGTCGAGGATCGGCAGTTCCTTGAAGCCTTCCTCGTTGAGCACCTTGAGATTCTTCTCGGTGATCTCCTCGCCCGCTTCGGCGAAGATTTCGCCGGTCTTCGGGTTGACGAGATCCTCGCCGATATAGTGGCCGAGCAACTCCTCGTCGGTCATGCGCAGCGCCTTGAGCCCCTTCTCCTGGAGCTGTCGCGCCTGACGCACGGTGAGCTTCTTGCCCGCCTCGACCACCACCTTGCCGGTGTCGGCGTCGACGAGATCGGCGATCGCCTTGTAGCCCTTCAGGCGATCCGCATTGAACGGCACGCGCCAGCCTTCCTTGGCCCGCTTGTAGACGATCTTCTTGTAGAAGGTATTGAGGATCTCTTCGCCGTCGAGACCCAGCGCGTACATCAGCGACGTCACCGGAATCTTGCGGCGGCGGTCGATACGCGCATGCACGATGTCCTTGGCATCGAACTCGATGTCGAGCCAGGAACCGCGGTACGGGATGATACGGGCGGCGAACAGGAGCTTGCCCGAGGAATGGGTCTTGCCCTTGTCGTGATCGAAGAACACGCCGGGCGACCGGTGCATCTGCGAGACGATGACGCGCTCGGTGCCGTTGACGATGAACGTGCCGTTGTTGGTCATGAGCGGAATGTCGCCCATGTAGACATCCTGCTCCTTGATGTCCTTGACCGACTTGGCGCCGGTTTCCTCGTCCACATCGAACACGATGAGGCGCAGCGTCACCTTGAGCGGAGCCGCAAAGGTCATGCCGCGCTGGCGGCATTCGTCGACGTCGTATTTCGGCGGATCGAATTCGTATTTCACGAATTCGAGCATCGACGATCCGGAGAAGTCCGAGATCGGAAACACCGAGCGGAATACGGCCTGCAGGCCTTCGTCCGGACGGCCGCCCTCGGGCTCCTGCACGAGCAGGAACTGGTCATAGGATGCCTTCTGAACCTCGATGAGGTTCGGCATCTCCGCGACTTCCCGAATGTGACCGAAAAACTTGCGGACGCGCTTGCGACCGGTGAACGTCTGCGCCATTCGTTTCTCTCTCAAAATAGAGTTCGAACGTCGGGCAGCGGTAGCGATTCTCCCAAAAGCCGCAATCCATCGGGGCTTTTAAGACAAGCGCGTGGCTCGCCCGGTTCAAGTGTCGACTCAGCGGTCCAGCGACCGGAGCCATCGTCTGTCATCGTTCCGTGACCGGATTGGGGCCGCTCACGGTCTCTTGTTCCGTGGCGAAAGCCAGCGCGCGGGTGCGGGCCGGCTTCCGTAGTCCTCAGAAGGACCGGAGCGACCCGGTCCTGCGCGTCCCGGCCGAAACGTCCTGAGGCCAAAGGGCCCCAGGACATAACGACCAGATAGGGACGCTCTTACTTGAGCTCAACCTTCGCGCCGACCTTTTCGAGGGTCTGCTTGATCTTGTTGGCTTCGTCCTTCGGCACGCCTTCCTTGACGGTCTTCGGCGCGCCTTCAACGAGATCCTTCGCTTCCTTGAGGCCGAGGCCGGTGAGCGCGCGGACCTCCTTGATGACTTCGATCTTCTTGTCGCCGGCCGAGGCCAGAACGACAGTGAACTCGGTCTTCTCTTCCGCGGCAGCAGCGCCACCACCGGCGCCCGGCGCGGCGGCAACCGCGACGGCGGCCGCAGCGGAAACGCCCCACTTCTCTTCGAGCATCTTGGCGAGGTCCGCCGCTTCCATCACGGTGAGCGTGGACAGCTCGTCGACGATCTTCTGCAAGTCAGCCATTGTCTTCTTTCCTTAGGTTCGAACCATTCGATTGAGGGAGAGCGTCACGCCGCATTGTCTTTGGAGGCGTAAGCCGAAACCACGCGCGCGACCTTCGCCGCAGGGGCGTTGGCGAGCTGGGCCAGCTTGGTCGCGGGCGCCTGGATAAGGCCCACGAGCTTGGCACGCAGCTCGTCGAGAGACGGCAGAGAAGCCAGAGACTTCACACCGTTCAGGTCGAGCGAGGTTTTGCCCATCGATCCGCCGAGAATGACGAACTTTTCGTTCGCCTTGGCGAAATCGACGGCGACTTTCGGCGCTGACACCGGATCGTTAGCGGAGTAAGCGATCACGGTCGGCCCCTTCAGCAGGGGCGCGATGGAGGCAGCGTCGGTGCCTTCAAGAGCGATCTTGGCGAGACGGTTCTTTGCGACTTTGACCTTGCCGCCAGCCTTGGACATCTGCTTGCGCAGCGTCTGCATCTGGGACACGGTCAGGCCGCTGTAGTGGGCCACCACGACGACCTGAGAGGTCGAGAAAACCCCTTTCAGTTCGCTGATGGCGTCCTGTTTTGCCGCTCGATCCACAGCAAGCTCTTTCGGTTTGACAGCCCCACGAAGATCGGGAGCCGCCGGGTTACACCAGCCGTCCCGCTCGATCCGTGCGCGCTTCATCACACGCCTGGGCAGGACGACATTTCGGACTCGGCCGATCGGCCTTGTCCCATATCCTGCCCCCCTTATGCGGAACCTCCGCATGCGGGTATCCGAGGTTCGAACCCTATTGGCGCCCTGTCGCCAGGACGCAAACTCGGGTCTCATCCCCATCTGTGCTGGCCCCCCGAAAGGGATTAAGCGTCAGCCGCGAACGGCCTCGGCACCGGCAGTCTTGGACAGGTCGTCACGTCCCGAATAAAGACAGCCCTTGCTCGCCTTTCAGAGATATCCGTTCGGATGTCCAAAAGACGGGTTCAGACCACCATGATTTGAGGGACGCGCAAAAGCATGCCGACACGGGCCGGCACGCCCAAGGCCGGTGATCTAGTCGCTTCGGGCGGGTTTGCCAAGGCCTTTTTGCGTAACAAGCCCTTTTTCCAGAAAAGGAAAAACCGCTTTGCGCGGACCAGGCTCCATCCTTCGCCGGCTCGCCGCCGATGGCGGCCGACCCGGGCCAACCTCACCTGATACATAACCTTCAGATACGCGGCCAATGATTTGAAAACAAAAGAAAAAGCCGCGGCCATAAGGCCGCGGCCTTGATCCCTGCAGCCGATCTGATCAGCCGGCGACGAACAGCGTCGACGGTTCGACCTTCACGCCCGGACCCATGGTCGATGAGACCGCAACCCGGTTGATGTAGGTGCCCTTGGCACCCGCCGGTTTCGCCTTCTGCACCGCATCGGCGAACGCGCGGATGTTCTCAACCAGCTTGTCCTCGGAGAACGAGGCCTTGCCGACGCCGGCCTGGATGATGCCGGCCTTCTCGACGCGGAACTCGACCGAGCCGCCCTTGGCGCCCTTGACGGCGCTGGTGACGTCCATGGTCACGGTGCCGACCTTCGGGTTCGGCATCATGCCGCGCGGGCCGAGCACCTTACCGAGACGGCCGACCAGCGGCATCATGTCCGGGGTGGCGATGCAACGATCGAAGTCGACCTTGCCGCCGTTGACGATCTCGAACAGGTCCTCCGCGCCGACCACGTCGGCGCCGGCGGCCTTCGCCTCGTCCGCCTTCGCGCCGCGCGCGAACACGCCAACGCGCACGGTGCGGCCGGTGCCGTTCGGCAGGCTGACCACGCCGCGCACCATCTGGTCCGCATGCTTGGGGTCGACGCCGAGATTCATCGCGATCTCGATGGTCTCGTCGAACTTCGCCTTGGCGCGAGCCTTCACCAGCTTGATCGCCTCGTCGAGCGTATAGGATTTGGCCGGATCGATGCCGTCACGGATCGCCTTCATGCGCTTTGCCTGAGCCATGATCCGTTACTCCTTCACCTGGATGCCCATGGAGCGGGCCGAACCTTCGACCATCTTCATGGCGGCTTCGATCGTCTCGCAGTTGAGATCCTTCATCTTCTGCTCGGCGATTTCCTTGACCTGCGCCTTGTTGATCGCGCCGGCGAAATCGCGGCCCGGAGCCTTGGAGCCGCTCTCGAGCTTCGCCGCCTTCTTGATGAAGAAGGACACCGGCGGGGTCTTCAGCTCAAAGGTGAAAGACCGATCCTGATAGGTGGTGATGACCACCGGGATCGGCGTATTCTTTTCCATCTTCTGGGTCTGCGCGTTGAACGCCTTGCAGAACTCCATGATGTTGAGACCACGCTGACCGAGCGCTGGGCCGATCGGCGGGGCCGGGTTTGCAGCGCCCGCGGGCACCTGCAATTTCAAGAAGCCCGTAATCTTCTTTGCCATCTGTTTTCTCCATCTGATGCCGGACCATTCCGGCATCGACTTCGTGGTGCGGTGTCAGGCGGCTGGCGGCCGCCCTCTCCTCCCACGTCTCCCCCGGCGAGGCCGGGTCTCTTTCTCCACCGTCATACCCGGGTTTTTGTCCCGGGCATCTCGCTTGGGAGGGCACGATCTGTGCGCCCTTGATCGGGATGACCGGACACCAGGGCGTTTACGCCCGTCTTCGACTGGCTATGCCCGGCCATGACAGCAGAGTAGCTCTTAAACCTTCTCGACCTGACTGAACTCCAGTTCGACGGGAGTGGCGCGGCCGAAGATCGACACCGCGACCTTGACGCGCGAGCGGCCCTCGTCGACCTCCTCGACCACGCCGTTGAACGACGCGAACGGGCCGTCCGACACGCGCACCTGCTCGCCGACCTCGAACGAGACCGACGGCTTCGGCCGCTCGATGCCTTCCTGCACCTGATGCAGGATGCGGTCGGCTTCCGCGTCGGAAATCGGCATCGGCTTGTCGGCGGCGCCGAGGAAGCCGGTGACCTTCGGGGTGTTCTTGATGAGATGGAACACCTCGTCGGTGAGGTCCATCTTCACCAGGACGTAGCCCGGGAAAAACTTGCGCTCGGAATCGACCTTGCGGCCGCGCCGCACCTCGGTGACCTTCTCGGTCGGCACCAGCACCTGCTCGAAGTGGTCTTCGAGCCCGCGCTGCTTGGCCTGATCCTTGATCGATTCCTGAACCTTCTTCTCGAAGTTCGAGTAAGCGTGGACGATGTACCAGCGCTTCGGACGGGCGGATGGCGAGGGCGTGTGCGAGTTCATGGATTACCGTCTTAGCTGCCGATGCCGAGGATCATGGTGACGCCGAAGCGGATCAGCTGATCGGCGACCAGGAAGAAGATCGCCATGACCAGCACCAGCACGAACACCATCAGGGTGGTGATCAGCGTTTCACGCCGCGTCGGCCAGGTGACCTTTTCGGTCTCCGTGCGGACTTCCTGTAAAAACTTGAACGGACTGACCATCGTGCTCTCAAGACAATGCTGATCGGGGCCCAACCGCGAAGGATGGACCGGCCACAGCGGTTCCTTTTGGGATCAAGATCGCTGCGGAAGTCCGTTACCGGGCCGCAGGCGAGCGCGTGTAGGTACTGCGCCGGGCCGGTAAAATCAAGGCGGCAAATCGGGCCACCCGGCCTGGCTCAGGCCCCAAACCGGCAGTTTTCGGGGTTGGAACCCGGCTTTTCAGGCCGGAATGGCAGGAGTGGAGAGGCTCGAACTCCCAACCCCCGGTTTTGGAGACCGGTGCTCTACCAATTGAGCTACACTCCTACGCGGCCGCTTCTATATCCGGCCAAATCCCCCGCGTCATCTCCCTTTATTGCCCGGAGCGCAAAAAGCCGGGTCCCGCTCCTGTCCTCATGCGGGAGTCAGGCAACAAACGCGCTCCGTTCGGGCCAGGCAGGATTACCTTGTCCGCCGGCCAGGCTATCCTCCCTCTCCTCCTGCGGGAGAGGGAGCAGAAAAGCAAAAAGCCGCGGCGAAGGTTCGCCGCGGCTAATCTGTTTTCCTTCTCCCCGTTCTTACAGCAAGCATCATCGAGTAATATTTACTCTCCTCACCGCACCTGGGTTTTGAGATGGGTGGGCGCTTGCGGAGTTTCGCTTCGACTATTCAATAATCGAAGCGACCACTCCGGCGCCCACCGTGCGCCCGCCTTCACGGATGGCGAAGCGCAGCTTCTCTTCCATGGCGATCGGCACGATCAGGTGCACTTCCATGGCGATGTTGTCGCCCGGCATCACCATTTCCGTGCCCTCCGGCAGATGGACGA
>JAEWKH010000051.1 GCA_023386155.1 Pseudomonadota bacterium | reverse complement strand
AGTTCGAGCATCGCTTCAACGACATGTTCACCCTGCACCAGCGTACTCGGTTCTCGGCGCTCGGCACCAACCAGGAATATGTCTTCGGGGGCTCCGGCCTCACCCGCGAGAACAACTGGGGCGTGGTGAGCGACACCTATCTCGAGACCCGCGTGAAAACGGGTGCCGTCGATCATACGATCCTGACCGGCCTGGATGTGAGCCGCTTGAGTTACGTGTCCAAGCAGGGGTTCGGCATCGTTCCCATCGGAACCGATCCGGTGCTATCCTATCGGGAGGACCAGACCCAGACCCTCACCGGGATATACATCCAGGATCAGCTCAAATGGCAGAACTGGCGCCTGACCCTCGGCGGACGCCATGACTGGCTGTCGAGCGAGTTCGACAGCGCCGGCTTCGAGTTCGACCGCGACGACACCAAGTTCACGGGTCGCGCCGCACTCGGCTATGTGACCGATTTCGGTCTGGCGCCCTATGTGAGCTGGGGTTCCTCCTTCACGCCCAATCCGGGCACGGTCCTGGGCGGGAGCGTGGCGGAGCCGACGACGGGCGAGCAGGTCGAGGTGGGGGTGAAATACGACCTGCCCGGCGTCAATGCCTCCCTGCGGGCGGCCGTCTTCGATATCCGTCAGAACAACGCGGTGGTCTACCAGGTCGTCGACGGCATAAATCAGCAGATTCAGCTCGATCTGCGCTCTCAAGGTTTCGAGCTCGAAGGCGTGGCCTCCCTGACCGATGGACTGAACGTCCAGGCGTCCTATTCCTACACCGATGCCCGCATCGAGAAGCTCACCGCGGAGACCGTGGGCAACCGGCTGACGAGCGTGCCCTACCATACAGCTTCCATCTGGCTCGACTATACGGTTCAGGAAGGGCCTGCGAGGGGGTTCGGCATCGCCGGCGGTGTGCGCTATGTCGGCTCCAGCTTCGGCGACAACCTCAACCGTCCGGTGATCGAGAACGAGCCGCGCACCTATCTCGATGCCGCAATCCGGTACGATCTCGAGAATCTCGATCCGAGCCTGAAAGGCATGCGCTTCCAGGTGAACGCCACGAACCTGCTCGACGAGGACGGTCAGGTCTGCACGTCCAACTACTGTTACTGGGATGAGGGCCGCAAGGTCATCGCAAGCCTGCGGTACCGGTGGTGACGATGACTGCCTCAGGCGCATCGTCCGCCCGCAATCTCGGCTCTCCGCTCGCCGTCGTTCTCGCGATCGGAGGGTTGTATGTGGGGCAGAGCATCATCGGAGGGGTGACTTTCAGCGCCCTCCCGAGCGTGCTCCGCGACCGGGGTCTTCCTCTCGATCAGATCGGCCTGACCTATCTCGCGGTTCTGCCCTGGGTGCTGAAGTTCCTGTGGGCCCCGGCGATCGAGCGATATCGTCTGCCGCCGAACGGACCGAGCCGCTCGCGCTCCATCGTGCTGATCGGCGGGCTGATCTCTGCGGCCTGCTTCGTCCTGGCCGCTGCAATCGGGCCGACCAGCTTCGTGCCGCTCATGGCTCTGCTCGTGGTGGTAGCGTTCGCAGCCTCGACGGTGGACATCGCGTGCGATGGACACGCCGTCGAAAGCCTGTCCGAGCGCTATCACGGCTGGGGCAACGCCGCCCAGGTGGGAGGCGCCTATCTCGGGTCCGCAATCGGCTCGGGGCTTTTCCTTGTGCTCGTCTCGCGGATCGACTGGGCCCAGGCCATGATCGTCATGGCGGTTATGCTCGTGCTGCTCGGACTGCCCTTCGTTCTGTCGCCTGCGAACACGCCGGCCGATCCACGGACCCATCGACCGTCCCTACGGGATGCGCTGATCCGCCCCGAGATGCGCAAGGGACTGGCGCTCGCGGCGCTCTATGCCATCTCGCAGAAGTGGGGCTTGGTGATGCTGGGGCCGTTCCTCGTCGATTCCGGCCTCGACCTGACTTCCCTCGGGATTATCAATGGGGCCGGAGGGATGGTCATCGGCTTCGGCTGCGCGCTTTTGGGCGGCGCTCTTGTCCGGCTTTGGGGTGCGCGTCCGATCATGGTCCTCGCGCTCATCCTGCAGGCGGCTACGCTCTCAGGCCTTGCGGCGGCGGCGTGGATCGGGGGAGCATCCCATCTGCTGCTGCTCACCCTGGCGCTTGCGAGCTCCTCCGCCATCCTGGCGCTTGGGTTCGTGGCGCTCTATGCGCAGTTCATGGCGCTTTCGGATCCACGTCAGGCCGGGATCGATTTCACGCTGCTGCAATGCATGGACGCGCTTGTCAGCATGATCGGCGGGATCGGCGCCGGCTGGATTGCGCAGCGCTTCGGCTACGGCGCCTGTTTCGGGATCGCGGCGTTTCTCGTCGTCGTCGCGACCGCACCGGTCTCGATGCTGAGCCGCCGATCCAAGCTGCCGGCAAGAGCTGCAGCAGGCACACAATCGCAGCAAAAGCTGGCCCCGCAATCGTGATCAGGCCGGGCGCCGAAGGTCACCCTGCTGCATGCGGCGATATCGCACATCAGCAGCGCGGTCATCCCCCATGGGCCATGTTGCCTTGACCTAAGGTTAGGACTAAATATCCGGAATGCCCTCCGGATAGCCTCTCTTCAGGCGTGCCGGCGCATCGTGCGAAAAAGTGGATCCGGTTTTTCGCACTTAACGATGCGCCAGCCAAGAGAAGGAGCATCGGATTCGATCCCAAAAGTGGGTCCACTTTTGGGCCCGATGCTCTAGCCAAGGCGTCCTTCCAAGGGCGGAGATCAGTTCCTGCTGCGGTCGTGGCCGCGGCAGACCCGCCCTTTCGATAGCTTCACGCTGAAGGTTTCCAGTAATAATCAATGGCCGATGTCACTTTCAGTAACGATCTGAGGCCCGGATTGCGCCTGCGTGACTTCTTCACGGCGGTTCAAGGCGCGATTCATTACGGGACGAAGGACGGGCAGAAGACGGTAACCTTCCAGGTCGAGGTCGACGGGACGATCATCGACGTCATCTATGCGGGGCCTCAGATCTCGGAAAGCACCGGGCAGATTTCCTATCTCGAATTTCAGCGAAACGGCGTTGCGTGGGTCACGTACGGCACTCCGAACGGCCCGTTTCTGTTTGCTTACGCCGATGAACTCTCGGCCTTCCACGCGCGAGGCGCCGCCACAGCCGCTGCGATCATGCAAGGCAATGACCGGCTTAACGGCTCGTCCTGGGGCGACTATCTCGAAGGCTATGCGGGAAACGACCGGCTCGACGGAGGAAAGGGCGCCGATACCCTGGACGGCGGGGCGGGTGACGACACGTACTTCGTCGACAACAGTGACGATCGCGTCGTTGAATCTCCGGGCGGCGGCTATGACATCGTTTATGCGAGCGTGAGTTTCGCCCTGGCGTCCGATGCCGAGATCGAGGAACTTCGGGCCGCCGCGGGGGCGCTGTCCTTGTCCCTTTTCGGCAGCGACTTCGCGAACCGCATCATAGGCACGGCGGGCGACGACGTGATCGACGGCAAGGGTGGGATCGACACCCTGATCGGAGGAGCCGGGGACGATACCTACATGGTCGATAGCCCGTTCGATGTCATCTGGGAGGACATCGGGCAGGGGCACGATACCGTCATCGCCAGTGCCTCCTATGAGCTGAGCGCCAATATCGAGATCTTGAAGGCGGCTGGCGGCTATGCCCCGATCGACCTGACGGGCAACGCGCTGTCGAACGAGATCGTCGGCAATGCGGGTGACAACGTGATCCACGGTCTCGATGGAGACGATCGGCTTTACGGCGATGGCGGGAGCGACAGGATCAACGGCGGCGATGGTCAGGACGTCCTGTACGGAGGAATGGGCGACGATCATCTCGACGGTGGCAGCGGGAATGACATTCTCTACGGCGATGTCGGCAACGATGTCCTGATTGGATCCTCCGGTGATGACTTCCTTTATGGCGGCCCCGGCTACGATACGCTCGCCGGCGGCGATGGGGACGATCATCTCTACGGGGACACGGGCAACGACAGGATCGATGGCGGCGCCGGTCATGACCGGATCTTTGGCGGGACCGGGAAGAACCGGCTGCTCGGGCAGGACGGCAACGATACGCTCTATGGAGGGAAGCACGCGGATACCCTGCAGGGGGGCGGCGGCAACGACCGGCTTTATGGCGATGCGGGCAATGATGTCCTCGATGGCGGAGCCGGCAAGGACATCCTGTCCGGCGGGCCGGGGCGTGACACGTTCATCTTCAGGGACAAGCTGAATGCCAGGACGAATGTGGATAAGATCACGGACTTCAATGTGAAGGACGATACGATTCGTTTGGAGAACAGCATCTTCAAGAAACTCGGCAAGGCCGGAAAGCTGAAGCCGGATTTCTTCACCATCGCCAACAAGGCGCAGGATGGGAACGACTATCTGATCTACAACAAGAAGAACGGCTACCTGTCCTACGATGCGGATGGCTCCGGCTCCAAGAAGGCGGTTCTCTTCGCCAAGCTGAAATCCGGTCTTGCCCTGACCGAGAAGGATTTTTACATCATCTGAGCGATCGGCGGTTAGCGCATCGTTCTTCGCGAAATACCGGATCCACTTTTCGCACGATGCGCCAGGAGGGTGAGCCTTCTACTGACACACATCCACCCAATCGGCGCCGACGAGATCGGCCATCCGCTCAGGATGGATGCGCACCGCCGTATGGATCGAGCCGGCCGCAGGCACGACTTCGTCGAAGGCTTTCAGGGAGATGTCGCAATAGACAGGCAGCGGCGTCGCCAGGCCGAACGGGCAGACCCCGCCGAGGGGATGCCCCGTGAGAGCCTGAACCTGCGCCGCATCCAGCATGGAGGCCTTGCCGCCGAAGGTGGCCTTCACCTTGCGGTTATCGAGTCGCGCCGTGCCGCTCGTGACGATGAGAAAGCTCTTCTCGCCCACGCGCAGGGACAGGGTCTTGGCAATTTTCTCGGGCCCGACGCCGTGAGCCTCCGCCGCCTGGGTCACCGTGGCGGTGCTCGTCTGCATTTCGATGATCTCGATATCCGGTGCGTTTTGAGCCAGAAAGGCGCGAACGGATTCAAGGCTCATGGCCGAGAGGCTCCTTGACTGAGAATGGCAGGGTCGAGGGCATGCCGTAAGCGGTTGCCCTCCGGAGCTTGCAGGATAGCCAATATGCGACCCCCTGTGCAAATCCGGTATTGAGGCATTCTTCAGCGAAGTGGATCCGGTTCGTCGTCAGAAGATGCGGCGCGACAAGGAAGCGCGCTGCTTCCGCGCAAGAGCAATCTCTAGCGCTCGCTCTCCGGGTAATCCGCCCCCCTGCTTGTCTCGGCCCACGCCTCGACTTCTGCGAGAGTTTCCTTGAGCTTGTCCCGAATCCCGTCGAGCGCGATGGCGCCCAGGACCAGATGCTTGGGAGGTTCGCTCGCCTCGACGGCCTCGATGATGGCCTGCGCGGCGCGCACGGGATCGCCCGGCTGCTTGCCACTGTAGCCCGCCGTCGTTTCGAGGCGCGCGCCGACGGTGTCCTGATAGTCGGCAATCGTCGGGCGGCGCTGCTGCAGGGAACGGCCCGCCCAATCCGTGCGGAACGGTCCGGGTTCGACGCAGGTCACCTTGATGCCGAGCGGAGCGACTTCCTTGGAGAGCGCATCCGACAGGCCCTCGACCGCGTGCTTGGTCGCTGCATAATAGCCCGATCCAGGATAGCCGATGAATCCAGCCTGTGACGAGATGTTGACGATATGTCCACGGCGACGGGACCGCATGCCGGGAAGCACTGCCCGGGTCATGGCCGCGAGCCCGAAGACATTCGTTTCGAACTGGGCCCGGATCTCCGCGTCGTCGCCTTCCTCGATGGAGGCCTGGTATCCATAGCCGGCATTGTTCACGAGCACGTCGATGGTGCCGAAGCGCGCCTCGGCCTCCTCGACGGCGGCTGCGATGTCATTCGGCTTGGTGACATCGAGCGACAGGGCGAGGGCATTGCCCTCGTAGCCGCTGGTGAGGTCCTGTACGCGGCTGACATCGCGCGCCGTCACGACGGCACGCCAGCCACGTTGCAACACCAGTTGAGCGAGTTCACGTCCGAATCCGGTGGAGCAGCCCGTGATGAACCAGACGGGATCGTCGTTGAGCGGCATGGGAAACTCCTCTTCAGATCGGGTCGCGACGGGTGGGATATAGGCAATCGCTTGAGGGAGGGAATAGGCGTTCCAGAGCATCGGCGAGGAAAGGGCCGCTGAGCGGCCCTCTCACGCGGTCATCTACTTGGCCCCAGCCTGCGGGCGCATCACGCCTTTCTCGTCGCGGCGAAGGGGAGCGGTCTGCTTCGGCAACGGGGCTCCGGGCGCCTCCGCCACGGTAACGCCGTGCGGCCAGTCAGCGGGGGCGATGGCTACGTAGCGGGCATAGCCGCCTGTGCCACCGAGAGGCTTGGCGAAACCGATGGAGATCAGGGCTCCGGTCTCCGGGACCTTGTCGAGATTGGCGACGCCCTCGGCCTGGGTGAAATGGTTGTGCAGGAGCCAGGTCTCGCCTTCGAGCGTGGGAGTCGTGTCCGTGTCGAGCGGCTCATGGCCATGGAACAGGATCTTGCGCTCAAGGTACAGGAACTTGAGGGCGTCGAGGCCGACACCCGGATGCGGCTTGCTCGCGAAGCGGGCAGGGTCGTTCCAGCCCTTGTACCAATCCGAGCGGACCATCACGACGGCGCCTTCCGGTATTCGGCCGTTCCGGTTCTCCCAATCCTGAATGTCCTGGACACTCAGGTGGTAGCCCGGGTCCGCCGCCACCTTCTCGTGGATCGGGATCACCACCAGCGGGCGCAGCGCATAGGTTGCCGGAAGGTCGCTGATCGTCGCGCCGTATTCATCCCAGTGCGCCGGGGGATCGAGCTGCGTGCCGTACTGGTCCGTGGTGAGCAGATAGCTCGTGGCGACGAAACCATGCTTGGCATAAGTGTATTCATCGCCCTTCTGGACATAGTTCGGGATATCGGAGCCCGCCGTCGTCGCCTTGAACTCGGCATGTCCGAAGCCCGGCCAAACCGGCTGGACAGGCGCGAAGGCGTGGGTCAGGTCGATATGCTTGGCGCCCTTGATACTTTGTTCATAGACGAACCAAAGCCCCGTCTGCGTTTGGGACAGCTGCTGTGCGATGGCTGAGGATGCGGCGAGGGTGCTGGCGAGAAGGATGGCTGCTGAGGCATAGTTCGAGATCACGACGGGCTCTCCCTTGGCTAGAGCTGATTTCACTTGCGTGAAATCAGCTCGCTTCCTTTTTTGAACCGCATTTTTAGACGGCGAACCGGATCCACTTCGCCGAAAAATGCTCTAAGCCACGCCATCATTCATCCTTGTCCGCGCCGGTTCAATGCCTCTTTTGCTTGGCCTTTATGCGCTCTGGTCATCGACGAGGGGCTCGTCGCAGATCGCAGTCGGAAGTCTGCCATCGCACGTGACGATGTCGCGATGCATGCCCGAGCATCTGATGGGCATGAAGAATCGTCGGTCATGGAGCGGAGGAATTCAGGCGAGGGAGGTCTTCAGGGCGTCCACCAGGCTCGGGCGATGATGGCCCGAGCGGCCGGTCATGGAGCCTGCTGCCACGAGGGCATCGAGAACGGCCTCCTGGGTGATGTCGGCCATGGCTTCGAAGAGGAGGTCCATGCGGTTCTCGTTGAGCGTGCGAAGATCCACGATATCCGCTTTTTCGTCGTGGTGCAGGATATTGGCCGTGGTAAAGCCGAGCGCGATGTCGCCGCTGCCATGGCCCCAGAAGGAGCCCAATCGCGCCAGTCCCACACCGGAGCGCCGAACGACGCGCTTGAGCTGACGATCGCTCAGCGGGATATCCGTGGCGGCGACGATGATGATCGATCCCTTTTCTGGCTCCCTTTGCTCCACCGGAGGCCGAATCGGCGCAACAGTCCTGCCGTCCGGCAGCCGCAGGTCGCCGGAGCGGCCGAAGTTGGACAGGACAAGGACGCCCAGGTGAAAGTCATGTGTATCAAGCTGCAGCCGGCGGGAGGACGTCCCGATCCCGCCCTTGAAGCCGAAGGTGCTCATGCCGCAGCCGGCCCCCACGGATCCGACCCCGAACTGCGATGACGCTTCCTGCAAGGCAGCGCATGCGTCCGCCTCCGTGACGGCCAGGGCCTGGATATCGTTCAGATACCCGTCGTTGCACTCGAACACGACCGGGTTCACGGTCGCCGTCTCGCGACCAATGTCCGGATTGCGCGCGATGGCGTGCCGTACAAGCGCCGTGCAGCAGGTTCCCACCGAAAGCGTGTTGGTCAGGAGGATGGGCGTCTCAAGCGTGCCCAGCTCCTCTACCTGCACCAGTCCCGCACTCTTGCCGAAGCCGTTCAGAACGTGAACGGCCGCAACAGGCTTCTCCCGGTAGAGATTGCCGCCATGCGGCACGATGGCGGTCACCCCGGTTCGGATGTCGCCATCGACGAGCGTGCGGTGGCCGACGCGCACACCCGGAACATCGGCGATGCTGTTGAGGATACCCGCTGGCAGGCTGCCACAGGTGAAGCCTGCGTCGCGAGCGCGGAGAGGGCGGTTCATCAGGGCTGCTCCATGCAACTGGCCGAACGGCGGTGCGATCGTCCATCTCCGGGTATCCATCGACCCGAAGCCGGTTCATCCCGCCGATTTTCATGAAGACGCTTCGCCCCCCGGCGTCAAGACCCGGAATGTCCGGAAGCCGGTTGGACATGGAAGAGCCGGAGGGGACCGATCCGCTCCGGCTCTTCCTAATGTTCGACCTGATCGGCCGTATGACCTGCCCGCCAATAGGCGACGACCTGATGCTCCGAGGTCGGCACCTTCCACTCCTTGCGCAGGAGCTTCTTGAGGCATCGGCAGCTCTTCTGCTCGCACCCGGCCCAGATGAAGCGACGCCCTTCATTGGACGGAACGGCGATCGCGCGGACCGCATCCTCGATCAGGGATGTCGTTCCTGCGGGAGCCCCGTTCCGGTGCATCCAGCGGATGTCCAGCGCGGCAGCCGAATGCAGGGGCTGCTCCTCGCTTGCGTCGGCGACCTCGAGCAGGACGGTGGCTTTGCATTCGCCCGGAAGCTCCTCCAGGATGCGGCTGATGGCCGGGAGGGCCGTTTCGTCACCGGCAAACAGATACCAGTCCGCCTCTGGAAGCTCGCCGCCACCTGGTCCCAGCACGCCGACGAGGTCACCAGGGCTGGCCTGCTGGGCCCAGGTCGATCCAGGCGTAACGTCACCTTCGTGCAGGACGAAATCGATGTCGATCTCTCCACGCTCCACATCGATTTCGCGGATCGTGTAGATCCGCATCACAGGCCGTTCCTCACCCTTCGGCCAGACGGGCCTTCCGTCCTCTCCCATCACCGGCCATTGCGGAACGACACCGGGCTTTGGAGGAAACAGCAGGCGCACATGCATGCCGCCGATGGCGAAGCGCGCGAGATTCTGCCCCTTGAGCCGCACCCGGCGCATGCGCGGCGTGACGTTGGTCGCGCTGACCACGCGCATCTCGCGGAAATAGGGCAGGGGTGCGCCGGCAATGCCATCGCCGGACCACGCGATGTGAGGCGTCTCGCCCTCGACGAACTCCAGGATATGCTCCGCGAGGCTCCACTTGACGTAGGCCAGTCCCGTGGCATCGGGCCCTTCCGCGCGTAGGAGGAGGCCCTCGTCGTCCGCCTCGACGGAGGCCACACCGAAATCGAATTCCACACGAGCGGAACGCTCGGAGCGATCCACTTTGCCGTGCTCGATGAAGTGGTCGCAGAGCTTGTCCATCATCTGGACGGGGCCTGTGAGGGCGACCCTCGCTTCCGCGCGGAGGACGGGTGATGTCATCGTTTGTTCCATTGGCAATGGCGCTCCGTCTATCGATTGCGACGCAGGAGCCAGATCAGATACGGTCCGCCGATGAGCGAAGCGAACAGACCCAGCGGGAGTTGGTAGGGAAAGGAGACGATCCTGGAAAGCCAGTCGGCCCCGGTCATCAGTCCCATTCCGATCAGGATGGCGGCCGGCAGCTGGTGGCGGGAACGGCTGAAGCCGAGCAACCGCGCCATGTGGGGCGCCACGAGCCCGACGAAGCTCAAAGGCCCGACAATGAGCGAAGCCGCGGCTGTAAGGCCGGAAGCGAAGAGGATGAGGGCCATGCGGCTCGCCTGGAGCGGCATTCCGACAGCGCGTACCTGTTCGGTGCCCAGAGGCAGAATTTCGAGCCAGTGCGTCATGAGGGGCATCGGACCCAGCAGGAGAAGGGCTGCCGCGAGAGCAAGCGACGCCTCGGTCCACGTGACCTTGCTGGTCGAGCCGCTGAGCCAGGCCAGGAGCTGGAAGGCGCGTGCGTCGCCCGTAACCATCGCGGCACTCACGAGGGAGCTGCAGAGCGCGCCGATGGCAAGGCCACCGAGGAGGAGGCGCTCCGCGTTTTTCTCCTGCCGCCCGGCGACGACGAGAAGAGCGATCAGGACGACGAAGACACCGATCGTGGCGCCGATCAGCCGCGCGCTCATCGGCGGCGCCGGGAATGCGAACAGCACTGTGGCCAGGCCGACACCGGCGCCGGCACTGACGCCGAGCACTTCCGGGCTCGCGAGAGGATTGCCGGTCATCCTCTGCAGGATCAGGCCGGCCGCAGCCAGCATCGCCCCGGCGGCGGCGGCCGCAGCGACCCGCGGGGCGCGGAAGGGATGGAGATCGGTGAGGAGCTGACCTGTGGCCAGGTTCCAGCCATCCGGTCCACGCCCGACGAGAAGCGCAACGACGAGCATGGTCAGGGCGAGGAGCAGGATCGCCACCAGGGGAAGGAACGGCCCGGCGATCCGCCGCGCAGGTGCGGGCAGCATCGCCGCGCGATGCGCGAGCCGGAGGCGCGGGAGGAGATAGAGGAGCAACGGCCCTCCGAGGAGCGCCGTTGCGGTTCCTGTAGGGACCAACTCGGACGCCCCGCCGGCTGAAAGCTGCACGAGGCCATCGGTGAGCCACAGGATGGCGGCTCCGAGGAGCGGCGCCGCCACGACGATATCGCGCTGAGTCCGTGCGCCGCAGAGGCGCGCCAATGCCGGCGCGGCAAGCCCGATGAACCCGATCACGCCGACTTGCGCCGTGACCGTCGTGGCGAGCCAGACGGCAATGGCGAGCGTCAGGAGGCGCAGCGACAGGAGGTCGGCGCCGAGGCCGCGGGCGCTCGCGTCATCGAGGCCGAGGACCTCCAGCGGACGGATCAGCAGGAAGGCGGCGATGAGAGAAATCAGGAGCGTGGCTCCTATCGACCGGGCGGGATCCCAACCCTGCTGGGTGAGCGAACCGCTGCCCCAGATGAGGAGCGACATCATGTATTCGCCATTGGCGAGGATCAGCGTGGCGCTCAAGGCCATGGCGATCAGGGAAATCACCATGCCGGCGAGAACGACGGTGACCGGTTCGAGACCGCGTTTCCAGCTGAGCGACAGGAGGAGGGCGACGACGGCCAATCCTCCGAACAGCGCGACGGACTCGCGGGACGTATCCATGAGCGCCGGAGCGAACAGAGTGGCTGCCGTCATGGCGAATTGAGCGCCCGTCGCGATGCCGAGCGTCGACGGATCCGCGATGGGATTGCGCAGCACCTGCTGCAACAGCGCTCCCGACAGCCCAAGCGCTGCCCCGGAGAGCAAGGCCACGACCGCACGAGGAAGAACGCTGTTGAGCAGCAGGACGCGGTTGAGATCGAGGCCTTGCCCGCCCGCCAGCGGAAACAGGTCCAGGACCTGATAGGAGCAAAGCCCTGCAGCGACGATCATCGACAGGGACCATGCGACGATGGACGGCCTTCCCGCTATGGCCCTAACCATTCGAGCCTCCGAGAGCGGAGAGGGCCTCGGTCAGCACGCGTGCGAAGCGCCTTGCGGCGGGGAGTGCGCCGAAGTGATTGACGGGCGGCAGCGTCACGACACGCCCTTCGCGAACAGCCGGGAAAGCCTTCCACAAGGGACTGTTCGCGAGCGTGCTGTTCGCATCCGGCGGGACCGGGGAGACGATGGCGATCGACGCTTCCGGAACCTCCGCGAGGGCCTCGAGCGGGACGGGAGCCGCCGCTGAGTAGCTGGTGGCCTTTGTCCACGCATTCCGGACGCCGAGGCGTTGCAGAACGTCGCCGAACAGGCTGTCCTCGCCGAAGACCCTGAAGTGGCGGGCATCGCCGAGATTGATCAGGAAGACCGGCCGCGACGTCCTGCCGGCGATGCTCAGCCTCCCCTCTGCGATTTCACGTGACGATGCCTCCACATAGGCCCGCGCCTCCTGCTCGCGCCCGAGATGCTTCCCCAGAGCCATGGTGACCTCCTCGGCCGGCGCATAGGGAGGGCGACCTGGTTCGTAGATCGAAAAGGTCAGGACCGGGGCGATCCGTTCGAGGATGTCCTGAGCCGGTATGTACCAGCGCGAACTGACGATCAGGTCGGGATTGGAGAGACGCAGCATCTCGAAATTCGGCGAACCGCGAAGGCCGAGATCGGCAACTTGCGAGGGCACCGCCGGCTCGACGGCGATCTTGCGAAACTGCACGAGTTCGGTCGCGGCCACGGGAACGATGCCCAGCGCGAGCAAGGTCTCGAACATGGCCCAATCGATGACCGCGATCCTCCGGTGCGGGCTCGCATGGGTCTTTCCG
>JAEWKH010000043.1 GCA_023386155.1 Pseudomonadota bacterium | reverse complement strand
GACATGCACCTGGTTGCGCTCGGCGATCAGGCTGATAAGGCGGTTGCCGAAAATCTCGAAATTCCACCTGTCCATGGTCTCCAATTGCCCGCTGATGCCAGGCAATCCGGCGGGGCTGCCGCTTGGTCCGATCGGACGCACACCTTGGGACATCGCTTCGAAATCGGCGACCGAGAGTCCCCCAGTACCGATGAATTTATCAAATTCCCGGTAAAGCCCCGGCCGGCAATAACTCGGCAAAAGGCGTACGGACTCCAGCACCTCGCGGACCGGGCGAGGGCGGAGATGGGGAATGAGCTGCGCCGCCTGGAACAGGATGTGCGGCCGAAAGCCGGCTTTGGTCATGCGCTTGGTAAGACCGACCTCACCTTTATGAATGGACCAACGTCGCGTGCCAATCGGCTTATAGTTTTTCCAGAATTTGCGGAATGCGAGGCTGCGGACCGCCTGGAATCCGAATGACAGCAGGAAAGATTGGACGTGGTAGTGATATTCGAACACTTCCGTCAGGCCGATGAATTCGCCTTCGCCGTCGAGATCGGCAATTAGCTTGCCAAGGCCCCGTTGGAAAAAGAACATGCTATCATTCATCAGGATGAGCCGGTCCACATCCTTTTCGCTGCGCAGGAGAATGTTGACGGCATCCTTGTAAGCACCGAAGTCGCGCCCGACATTGGCGCGCTCGATCAGCACGTAACAGGTCTCAAGCAGCTGTGCACGAAGGAAAGGTGTAATCGTGCCATTGGCAACGATCACCAGATTGATCGGACTGCGGGCGATCGCATCAATCACGCTCGCGGTAAATGAGGCGAGCGGCGAGTTGGTGTAAATCACCAGGACCGCATATTTCTGCGATTTTTTGTCCACCTTCCCGGCAGTGATGGATCGAACTCTCAAGCGCTCGGAATAGACTCGCGGGTCCAGCCGAAACCACAGACGCATCAGCAACTCGACGACGGGAATGATGGTCCATGATTCGAGCGTGTACCAGGCGCCGGAGATGGCACTTCCGACAGCGGCGAAGATGCTTGCGATTGCGGGCATGACCCCCTGAGGATTGCTCATGGTGGCTATACTGCTAGCAACGAGCGGAGATAGATGCCGTACGAGGTCTTCGGCATCGTGTCCGCAATCGCGCTGATCTGGTCCGGTGAGATCCAGCCATTGCCATAGGCAATCTCTTCAAGGCAGGCGATCTTCAACCCCTGGCGGTGTTCGATGGCGCGCACGAACTCACCGGCTTCAAGCAAGGATTCATGCGTGCCAGTATCAAGCCAGGCGAAACCGCGTCCGAGTTGTCGCACATTCAGCTTTCCGGCACGCCGATAGTGTTCATTGACGTCGGTGATCTCGATCTCGCCGCGAGCGGACGGTTTCACGTCCTTGGCGATGCGAACCACATCATTATCGTAGAAATAAAGGCCGGTGACTGCCCAATTCGACTTCGGGGCCTTCGGCTTTTCCTCCAGCGACAGCGCCAAACCGTCGCGGTCGAACTCGACGACTCCGTAACGTTGCGGATCGCTGACATGGTAGGCGAACACGGTCGCACCGTTGGTCAGCTTCGCCGTGTCCTGCAACTGCTGTGAAAGATTGTGGCCGTAGAAAATATTATCACCGAGTACAAGGGCGGCCGGCGCCGTGCCGATGAATTGCTCGCCGAGGATGAACGCATCCGCCAGGCCGCGCGGCTGTGTTTGCACGGCGTAGCTGATGTCGACGCCCCACCGTGAACCGTCCCCCAGAACGTGCCGGAACGAGCCGATGTCGCGTTCGGTGGAAATAAGCAGGATTTCGCGAATGCCGGCAAGCATCAACACCGATAGCGGATAGTAGATCATCGGCTTGTCGAAGACCGGCAGCAATTGTTTGCTGATGGCGAGCGTGACCGGGTAAAGGCGTGTGCCGGACCCGCCTGCGAGAATGATCCCTTTCATGGCGTGCTCCAGCCGTTTGGCAACTAGTATCCTTTGGCCGCCAGATAGGAATCCAGCGCGTCCTGCCACGGTCGCATCGGCCCGATGGCTGAAGCGAGCTTGGTATTGTCAAGCACGCTATAGGGCGGGCGGGCCGCCGGTGTCGGAAAAGCCGATGATGGAATAGCCTCGACATCGGCGGGGATCTTCGCCCGTCTTATGATCTCCACCGCGAACTCGTGCCAGGTCGCACTTCCGGAATTGACCACATGCCAAATTCCCGCGGGGGCTTCGCGCGCCAGCAGGCCGAGCAGCGCGGCGGCGATGTCGGCTGTCGACGTCGGAGACATTACTTGATCGGAAACGACGCGAAGGTGACCTTTCTCGCGGCCGAACCGGATCATGGTCTCGACGAAATTGCCCCCTTTGCCGCTGGCGCCGGCGACGCCGAACAGTGATGCAACTCTCAGAATGAGCGCATTGGCTCCGGCGCGGAGAACCAGATCCTCGCCCATGCCTTTCGATGCGCCGTAAACATTGAGCGGCGCCTTTCCATCCTGTTCGCCAAGTGGGGCTCGCTTTTCCTGGCCGCCGAAAACATAATCCGTCGAAATATGAACAAGACGCGAGCCTTTGTCGGCACAAAGCTGCGCCAGCGCCTTTGGCAGATGGGCATTGATCGTGAATCCGAGCTGGGCATTGCGTTCGACATCGTCGGTCTTGTGATAGCTCGAACAGTTGATCAGGCAATCAAACTCTAAGGCTCGAAGAGTCTCGACCGCTTTGTCAATATCCGAGAGGTCGAGCTTGCCGCGATCGATGCAGAGGATGTCGTATGGTGTTGCGCGCGCGGCATTCGCGGCGCGAATGTCGGTGCCGAGTTGTCCATTGGGACCGAGCAGAACCGTCCGCATGTTAGATTTTCAGCACGCCGCCATACATCTCGACGCTGCGCAGACGTTCATGCCACGCGGTCAACTCCCGATACCAGTCGAGTGTGATGGTCTGCGGTGTGCGATCGACCTTGCCGGATGCGAGAGCCTCGCAAAGCTCTTTCACGCCGTCTTCGGCGTGATAGAGGGCTTTATAGCCGAGGCTATATATCTTATCGAACGACACGCGGTAAGAGCGGTGGTCCGCATCGCCATACCATTCGATCTTGACGTCGCGTGGCACAGTTGCCGCGACTTTTTCCGCCAGCGGGCCAAGTTGATAGTTGTTCGTTTCGGACCCGACGTTGAAGATCTGCCCGTTCACCTTGGACAAAGGGGCGGTCAGCATGAAAATCTGCGCGCGCGCCGTGTCCTTCACATGAACCATCGGGCGCCACTGCGTGCCGTCGCGCATCAGCGGCAGCACGCCGGTCTTATAGGCGCCGTAGGTCATGCCATTGATAGCCAGATCGAACCGCATGCGCGGGCTGTAGCCATAAACGGTGGCCTGGCGCAGAACGATGACCCCAAAATCGTCGGAGGCAAGCGGCAGCACATCTTGCTCCGCCATCTCGTTGGCTTTGGCGTAAGTCGTCAGCGGATTGGTCTTGGTGTTTTCATTTGCGATGACGCCCGGCTCCTGGAAACCGTAAAGGCTGCATGAAGAGGGCAGCACATAGCGCTTCACGCCGGCGTCCTTGGCGAGGCGAGCCGTCGTCGCGCGGGCCCGGTGATTGATGGCGTAGGTTTCGTTTTGGAAAAGTTCGCCGGATGGATCGTTCGATATTGCCACGAGGTCGATCACGTGGTCTATCCCGACGAGATGCTCCGGCTTGATGGCCCGCGCGTCCTCCTGGATCATTTCCAGATTGGGATGATGCGACAGCAATTCTCGGCCGAAAAAGTACCGGTCGATCGCGCGCACGCGAAAATTCTGTTCCAGTAGTATTGGCACCAGCGTTGTGCCGATATAGCCGCCAGCACCGGTCACGAGCACCGTCGCTGTTGAGTTGCCGTTTTGAGCTACCATGATCGTCCCTCGCGATGACTTCAGAATGGACTGGTCACATTTTTCAGGAATGGCTGCTTGGTATCCTTATCGGAGAGCACCATGTCCTTTTCACCGAACGGCCAGTCGATTCCCAGATCCGGATCGTTCCAGCGGATTCCGAAGTCATGTTGAGCCGAATAGAAGTTCGTCACCTTATAAAGCAGTTCAGTGTCGGGTTCTAACGTGCATATGCCGTGAGCGAAGCCGACGGGAATGAGAATTTGATTCCACTTATCAGCAGAAATCTCCGCCGCGACCCATTTTCCAAACGTCGGTGAGTTTCGCCGAATATCAATGGCGACATCGAGAATGCGGCCGCGCACGACGCGGACTAGCTTGTCTTGCGCGAATGGAGGACTTTGGTAGTGCAGTCCGCGCAGCGTGCCAGGCTGTGCCGAAAATGACTGGTTGTCCTGGACGAAATCGAGATCGATCCCGTGTTTGGCGAAGGTCGCCTTGTTATAGGTTTCAGAAAAGAAACCGCGTGCATCCCCGTGCTTCTTCGGAGTGATCACTTTCACTTCGGGGATTTCCAGGGAAATGACTTCAAGACTCATCTTATAATGCAGCCCATTCGCCAGACGCGCATAAGTTGTAAATGCCGATAGATTGTCTGTAAAGGGCCCCTATGTGGTTTTTCCGCCGAATGCGAGCACTGCTCGGCGCGGATGCGCGCGCACGAAAATCCAGCCGCATAGGCGAGGCGGGCGAGGCGGATATTGGTGTAACGCCGGATAGTTTCGACGAGGCGGCTTATCTTACGAGCAATCCAGACGTTGCGATGGCCGTGCGCCGGGGAGATTGGACCTCCGGACTGGCGCATTTTCGCGCACGCGGGTTCCAAGAGCGGCGGCTCCAGCGGCATCCCGCATCTATTGCACAGATGCGGCGGGCCAAGCTCGAGAAGCTCCAGCGCTTCCTTCGCAACGAGCTGCCGCACCGCGTTTCCAATGGTAAGCCGGATTTCCTATCCGACGAGCTTCGCCAGCGGACAGGCATCGTCGACACAGATGCTATATCAGCGAATCACTATGACGGCTATATTCTCGATCTCATCGACGAATTTCGTGACGGTTTGATCCTAGATTGCGGAGCCGGCCGGCGGCCGGTTTACTATCCGAACGTCGTCAACTACGAGATCGTCGATTACGACACGACGGACGTGATCGGTGTCGGTGAAGTGCTCCCTTTCAAGGACGAGACGTTCGACGCGGTGATCTCCATTGCGGTGCTGGAGCACGTCAAAGACCCATTCGCGTGCTCGCGAGAGATAATCCGGGTGCTCAAACCGGAAGGAAAATTGATCTGTTGCGTGCCGTTTCTGCAGCCGGTCCATGGTTACCCAAACCACTATTACAACATGACCGGGCAGGGGTTGCGTGCTTTATTCGAACCGTCGCTGGTAATTGACGATCACCGAGTGATCGAATCATTGCTGCCAGTTTGGTCGCTCACGTGGATCGTGCAAAAGTGGTCAGATGGACTGCGCGGCGCCGCTCGCGACGAGTTTTTAAGCCTGACTATGCGCGATCTCTTGGCTCCGCCCGCGGGAATGTTGGGAAAGCCATGGGTTCGGGAGTTGTCTGATGATAAGAATTTTGAATTAGCGAGCGCCACGATGCTGTTTGCTCACAAGGCTGGATCTATAAGAGATCCGGATTAGATACTGACGGCGAAACGAAAGCAGAGATATGTCAGCCGGTCACAATTTCCGTTAACTTATCCATGGCGACAGATCAGCTATCAAACACATTTGGGATATAGGCTTGCTGTCGCTTCCATCTGGCCTGCTGCTGCTAGTTTAGCGAGGCTGTCGATTATATATTGGTCATATTCCGAACCATCATGCGGTTTGACTAGATCGAGCAACCGTTCTTTGAGTTCGGCCGGAGTAATTAAACCAAAAGCCTCCCCGATTTTCTCAGGTCTGCGAACCAAGTCTTCATAGCGCAGCAGCAGTAGGTCGCTACCGTATTCAAGGAAGCGGCGGCACAAAAGCTCGAAAATCAACAGTTGCTTTTCGACTAGCGGCCTCTCCGAACCCGTCAAGCCCTGCATCGCAGGCCAATATCGCTCTGCTGCTGGCAACCGTCCATTGCTTATAGGAAGCTTTAGAGATTGCCAAGAAGCCACCACCGGTACTGGATGTCGAACGATAGAAACGACTTTAAAGTGACCGGATCGGAGGAGTTGCGGCAGGACACCTGCATAGAGACCGTTGTGTTTGGCGCACAAAAAAAACTGTTCGCTCAATCCAGATCTTACAACGGTAGTCAACGTGTCGATCGCGACTCTTTGTTTGGTTCTGTTCGCTGAAAAATAGTTTGTAATCGTCTGCCCGTGTGAATTACGTCGGTCGAGAAACTCGCCGTTTTTGCATATCTGGCTGTGGCGATCGGCCATCCATCGTTGAAGTCTGTCCGCATAATCGTCTGCGCTGTCGCTTAGGTCAAATATATTAGCGTGATCGGGCGGCTCGGATAGGCAGACAACGTCATTATAGCAATCGAGTATGGTAGCAGCGAGGGTGGTTCCCGAACGAGGAATCCCCGTGATTAATCCGTAACGCATGATGTTTGTCGAAGATGGACCTGGTTTGAGAAATAATAAATCCAGTCGTCGCGAAAGCGTTCGTACCTATATGCTGAGGCCGTAAGAACGGCATCCTCTGATACGGTTTGGCAGAGAAGGGGGTTGGTCATCAGATTGAGAAGATTGGTGGCCGCTAAATCAATATATGGATAGCTCACAACTGCGCTGTTTTCCATAGATCTAAAATAGTCGCGACCGCCGAAGCCGTCGAACCCTGCTGGGATTGTTCCGAGCGCCATTGCTTCCAACGGTACCAAGCCAAAACCTTCTGCAGGGGACAAGCTGAGGAAGAAACGACACGAAGCAATCTTCTCCAATAAACTTGCGCGTGCATGCGACATTTCGTCGATAACGTGAACGAAATCCAGATGGTCGACTGCTAACTTTTTGAATCGCTCAAAAAATAGCTGCCCGATTTTCCGATCCCCCTTCAGGTAGGTGCAGATCGATCGTTCGGGGCGGTCGATCCAGGCTCGTCTTGGAGTATCCTCGACTTTTTCAATGAACGGTCTGATGATGGTCGCCGGAACGCAATAGGCGGCGGCCAGAAAATTCTGCACGTGGGTACTGCAAGCGATGTAGTGATCGAAACTTAAGTCGAGCAGTGAGAAGGTCGTGAAGCCTTGGACATAACAGATTTTTTTTCCTGGCAAACGGAGCCCGAACATGTTGTGCGAAAATGAGGGGTTAGCGATCAATATGTCTTCGTTACAAATCGTGCTTTCCATTTCTTGGACAGAGATAAATGGAAAGAGTTCATCGTAAGTATGTTTGTCATGATCCCAGCTCTCTTTATCGACTCTGAGTGCGTATGACTCATAACCGAAGTGTCGCTGCAGGATTAATCCGAGTTGATAAGCCATGAACGTCCCGCCATTGGGAATAGCGGCGCCCATTACGAAAACTCGTCCCATAAATCTAATCCTCAGCGAGTCTCGCTTTTCCAGCATGCTCTACCACCTCCGCCGCTGCTTAGCGAACCGATCGTGGACGGCTGGTCCGGCACGGTGGAGCCTCGGGATTCAGCATCGAACCCGACTTCCTAGCCTCCGACGGCCGGTGTGATCCGAATTACGACCGCGCGCTTTAACTCATCTGATATATACACGGGGAAGCCTGATATTATTTCAAGGCGGGGGCCGGCGCATGGCAGAAGAGGCGCGACATGGCTGGGGCAGGACGCTGGCCCACGAAGCAGAGTTTTCAAAAGCACAAGTAGCCCTTGAAAGCTGTTGGACGTTACTCGCGGTCGTTGAAGACTTATTAAACGATGGCGACTGGATCCGAGCCACTCTTGGTGGAAAGTCCGTCTTTGTCCAACGCTTCGGAAACCAGCTCAAAGGCTTTGAAAACCGGTGCGCTCACCGGTTCTACCCTCTTCGCACCGCGGATAAAGGCAATGGTCCAATCGTCTGCGGATTTCACCACTGGCGTTATGACCGCGACGGGCTCGCTTTGGGTATCCCGCACTGTGCTGAAGTATATGGGAATACACCTCGTGAAATTGGCGCAAGACTGAACCCGCTCGAAATCGCGACATGCGGTTCGCTGATCTTTGGTCGTTTTCCTTCAGACGATGGGGAGAGCCTTGAAGCGTTTTTGGGAGACGGATTCCCGATATTGGCCGCTCTCGCGGACATGCCAGCCAAAACCTACAAGGTCTCCGATGATATCGCCGCCAATTGGATGCTGCTGATGCAGATCACGTTGGACGACTATCACCTCGTCGCCGTGCATCACCGCAAGAAATACAGCATGAACGCCGAGATGGCTTACTTCCGCTTTGGCGCCCAGGATCGCCATAGCGCTCAGTTTGTTCACACGCAGGACACGCCGGCGATCATGGCCGCGCAATGCAGGGCCGGAGCGTTCAAGCCGGATGACTATCGGATCTTCAACATCTTCCCAAACGTGGCCGTGTCGCTTTTCCGTGCGAAGCCCTATTGGTACTGTTTCATCCAGCAGTTCATTCCGTTATCCGCTGGCCGCAGCCGACAGCGGGGATGGTTTTACAAGGTAAAGATCCCGGTCAAAGAAACCGAGTTTGAAAAGTTTGTAGAACCGATCTCCGAGATGATCCGATCACGCATCGTTCGGCATTTCATCGAACGTACTGGAAATGAAGATCACCGGGCCTGCGAACAGCTGCAGTCGGTCGCGGCGCAAGTTGACGCCTGGCCTATCTTGTCCTCCCAAGAGAAACGGATCGAATGGTTTTGGGAGGCCTACCAGCGGTCAGTGGGCAGTTTGGAAATAAAGTCCTAGCGGCGTCTCTGCGAGGGCAGGCTTTCCGCGCTGGTTGTGAGTGCTCGCAGGTTGCGTTTTTGCCACACTTAGAAAGTTCCATTTGTTCCCGCGCAACCCGGGATTGATTTATTGGTAAATTGGGGCATCCTCGCAAGATACACATCTGGAGGGCTTTCATGCTTCGCAAGGCACTATTGACCTCAGTTTTCGGCCTCTTGTGCGCTCCGGCTTTTGCGGCAGATTTGCCAGCCCGGATGCCCGTGAAGGCCGTCCCTTACGTGCAAGCCGCCTATAATTGGACTGGCTTCTATGTCGGCGCCAACCTCGGTTACGGCTGGTCCAGCGGCAGCGGCACGATCACCATCGGCGGTGCCTCCGGCCCGTACTCGGGCAGCGGCAATGGCCTCCTGGGCGGCGTTCAGCTCGGCTACAACTGGCAGGCTGGGGCGGCTGTGTTCGGTATCGAAACGGACTTCCAGGCCTCCGGCGGCCGGGGTGATGTCAATGCCACCGCGGGTGCCACAGCTGTAACGGCCACCGCGAAGAATCCTTGGTTTGGCACGATCCGCGGCCGGTTGGGCTGGGCGTTTGATCGCTGGATGGTTTATGCGACCGCCGGCGGCCTCTACGGCAAGGCCACACTCGATGGCACTGTGAATACGACGGGTCCGTTCAGCGCGTCGACGACCTATTGGACGTGGGTGGTCGGCGGCGGCGTCGAAGCCGCGCTCTGGGATCGCTGGACAGGCAAGATCGAGTATCTTTATGCCGGCTCGCCTACGGACGTTCCCGTGCCGCCCGGCACGACCGCTTTGTCGGGCTCCGGTCATGCGCATGTCCTGCGCGCAGGTTTGAACTACCGGTTCTAGTCATCGAGAACCGGTCTGAGAAACGGCACCTTCGGGTGCCGTTTTTTTTGTGGCTTCGAGGCGACCCAATCAGCGGATTAGTGAAACGCGCGCTTTTAAAGAATGATCGCTGCTGTGGGGGCCGATGCTTCAATCCCGGCATGAGGGTCCACCATCGGGTTTTCGTCAAGGTTCTCAGCCTGGCCTCGTCGCCTCAATCTGGCGAAACCGATGATGAGCAGAGCCAAAACAATCAGCGGCGCGGCAACCAATCCGATCGCGGTGATGACGATCGACTGAATGAGAAGGTCGGCGATGTGGCCCACGCGCTGCATGCAGCTAATTGCCCCAAAAAGGGGGAGTGTGTCATTGTCAAATGATAAGCCCCACTGAGGACATGATCGTTTCAAGGCCGGATGCCGGCCTTGAAACGAGGGGTTTAGCGTCGCGGCATGACGGGCGGCGCAACAGGCACCACCGGCTTGGGCGCCACCACCACAGGCTTTGGAGCCACCGGCCTCGGGGCAACCACGGCGGGACGTGCAACCGCAACGGGTTTTGGTGCGACAGCCTTGGGAGCCACAGCCTTGGGAGCCACAGCCTTGGGAGCCACAGGCTTTGCTATCTCCGGCGGTTTGCGATGTGGGGCGCCCACCGGTGCTGTCATGCGATGAGGAGGCTCGGGCTTGGCGGGATGCGGTGCCGATGCGTGAACCGGGTGGGGCTTGGGTTGATCGATTTTCGGCGTGGCCGGCGGTTTCCCATTCGGGCTTGCGACGGTGTGCGGGGGCTGAACCGGCGGGGCAGCGGTATGAACCGTTGGTGTGACGTTATGAACCCCTGGCACGGCTCCGGGGGGCGCTGCGTTCGGTGTCGTTGGTGCGACGGGAGTGGCGGTTTGTGGACGGGGCGGTAACGCGGTGCGATGAGCATTTCCGACCGCGGCACTTCCGTTCACCGCGGTGCTGACGCGATCCAGATGATAGCGCTTGGCCGCCTGCGGATGCCGCGCCAGCAGTGTCGCGATGCCGCTCTTTAGCGCAGCCGCGTCCGTCGCGGTGACGCCTTTGCTTGCCGCGCGCTGTGCCAGCGTCGAGAGATTGTCGAATTGATGCTTTTCAGGAGCCGATAGTTTGCCCGGGATGGTGCGCAGCGATTTTTGAATTGACGCGTTTTGTTCGGTCGACAATTTCACCGGTTCGGCGGGCGCGGAGGGGGCTGACGATTGCAATGTTGCGATCTGTTTGTTTTCTCGGTCGAGTGACTGCTGCATCACGTCGATTTGGAATTTGGCGGACGAGATCGCGGCATCGATTCCCTTGAGCGCCGCGGGGTCTGTCGTTTTCGTGCGTTGTGCTTGCAGATCCGCAAGACCCTGATTGGCGCTGGCGATCTGCTGCATACGGTTCGTAACCTGGCTCTGTGCCTCGGCCAGATTGGTTTTTAACGGCACAGTAGCCGCGATGGCGGCCGCTGACATGACAGGGACGGCCGGTGCAGGACTCGCAGGGGCGGTTGTATCGGCAGTCCGTGCGGTCGTGGTTGGAGCGTTGGTCGGCAAACCGAGCGCGCGATTGGCTGCCTCGATTTGGAATTCAAGCGATCGGATTTGCGCCTCAGACCCGGCCTTCTGGCTCTGCTGTGTCGGTGTGAGGGTGGCGTGCGTGGCCAGAGCCTCCAGACCATGTTTATAAGCGGCAAGATCCTTCTCAGCGGAGGCCTTGAACTGCTCGACGGTGATGCCCGGTCGCATGAATTCGTGGACGTCCTTCTGCGGCCAGGTGGTCCAGTCGTTGGGGTCATAAGGACGCCCAGAAGCCGAAACGGGCGGCATGGATGTCACCGGTGCTGACGCCGGCTGGTTCACCGGTTGTGTCGCCGCAGCGCTTGCCACGGAGGCTGGCCGATCATTGCTATTGGTCGAGATGATGTTTCCCGTCTTCTGGTCAACATAAGAGCCGGTCACAGAAATCGTGGAGTTTTGACGGAAGCCGCCGCCAGGTGTTTGCGCGGGGGCATTGTTCTGCGACGGGGAGGGAGAATCGGATGACCCTTGGAATGCGCGAACGCCGGCACCGTTAGGACTGATCAAGGTCCCACCGTTGGGTGCGATGAGTGTCCCGCCGTTGGGTGCGATCAGGTTGCCGCCATTCGGGGCGATCAAGGTCCCACCATTCGGTGCGATCAAGGCACTTCCGTTGCCGCTAATGATTCCAGCATTGGTATTGCTTGCCCCGGCGCCACCGGTGCTGATGATGCCCGCTCCGCCTGTGCTGATGATGGCTGCGCCATTGGGGCTGATCAATGCGCTGCCGTTGCCGCTAATGATCGTGCCCCCGTTCGGGCTGATGAGACTGCCCCCATTGGGGCTGATTAACGCCGCAACTTTTGCGTTGTCGATGAGGCTTGAAGCGGACGCCGCCAACTGAGCCGGCGATTTTCCCTGAATCGATCCGCCATCATTGCTAATCAATGAACCGCCATCATTGCTAATGAGCGACGCTCCGTCATTGCTGATGATCCCTTGCGCAACTTGTCGACCGATCAGCGATGCGCCGTCGTTGGAAATGATCGAATTGGCAAGTCCAACGGTGAGGAGGGATGTCTCGGCCTGTTTCAAATTGGCGACGGTCGCGGCCGCCAATTGCGAGAGATTACCTGCGCCCTGCGCGACAATTCCACCGCCGCGCAGCGACGCGCCATCGGTTGATATGATCGACGCGCCATCATTAGAAATGATCCCGATCGCCGCGGCCAGTTGTGCGAGATTTCCGCCTCCTTGCGCGACGATATTTCCAGCGCCTTGCGCGACGATATTGCCGCCTCCTTGCGCGACAATGCCGAGCAGCATCGCTGGCGTCAGATCGGCGATGCGAATATTGCCCGCGCCTTGCGCGACTATGTTCGCCCCGCCCAGATTCACGAGAGCAGACTTCTGCTCCGGTGTCAGATCCGAAACCTTGATCGTGCCATTCGCGAGCGTGTTGGCGAGATTGATGGCATTGAGTTGGGTCGCACCTCCCACGGTGCCAAGCACGGAGACTGGCGGGAATCGGCCGGCCGCGGCGGCCGTGCGCGCTACGTCGTTGCGCGCTTTTTTAGCGTCGGAATCTGCGATGGCTTTCGTCTTCAAAAGCACATCGACGTCCTGCGCCGTTGCTTTATTGACTTTGACTGCGTTAGTCGCGGTGCTCAGCGCCGATTTCGCTTGCTCGTTCGCCGTCGCGGCTGATTTGGTCTTATCAAGCGCGCCGTTATAATCCTGCAGCAGGGCAAGGGCTTGACGATCGATCTGCTCGGCCGCGTGAATCGCGGTCTGTTCCGCCTGCGTTTGGTGTTCGAACGCGTTTTTCAGCCGGGATGCAATTTCCGCGCGCTGCTGCGGCGAATAGGCTCCCGGATTTTTCTGCGACATCTCCAAATCGATGAGCGCTTCGCGATATGTTGTTTTAGCCTGGTTGGCCAAGTCGTTTGCTTGGCGGATGGCTTTCTCGCGCGCGGCCTGCGCATCTGTTGTGATTTTTCCATCCGGCAGGGTGACGACCTTTATCCCTGCATCGATCATTGCCTGATATTTTTTTGTTTGCTCGGACTGCGCATCGCTGAGCTGGCGCGCGGTACTGTCAATATTCGCCTGCGCTGATGCGACGCTGTTTTGCGCGTCCTGGAGCTTTTGCTCGGCCGACAATTTCTCCTTCAGCAATTGCACGGTGGGTGCGGTTAGGTCGCCAGCGCTCAATGCATATTGCGAGGCGAATTGCTGCTCGGTTTGCGGGTCGAGTTGCTGAGCATTGCTCGTTGAAGCCCACAACAACGCTGCGACCGATACCGACAGCAAAAGCCTTGCGCGCATCTTCGCCCCCACAGGTTGACGCTGAAGGCTACGAAAATAATCAAACGATCCGAGGTTAGGCAATCTCAGATTGAAAACAGATGGGCGATCGCGTTGGCGCGCGTCATATTTTCGCTCGGCTACTGATGGCTTCCAAGGGAACTTGTTTCCTTCTCGCGTCCGGCCCACACCAAAAAGTGGAACTCGCCCCAACTTCAATTGACTCCTGAAATCAAGTCGTTAATTACTATTAAGGGTGCGGCAATCTGTCATTGCCGAGGGGGGCGAGCTTGCGGTCGTTACCGTGTCTTTTTGCTGTTGGTGTTACGATTTATGCGATGGGCGGCGCCTTTGCGGCCGATATGCCGGCTAAAGCCGCCGTCACGCAGCAATCGGGAACTTGGTCGGTCAACTACACCACGGATGTTCGCTATTTCACGTGGAGCGGAACCCGCGGATTTCCGAGCAACTCGCCGCTGGCTGCCAATGGGCGGGGCACTTTGGTCTACGCGCCGATGAGTCTCTCGCTCTCGGGCAACCTTTCTCCTGATTTCAAGCTCGATTTCATCGCGCGTGGCGGCTACGTGTCCGCGAAGCAAACGACCGCGAATGAAACGGGCAGCGTCAGTACGCCGGTGGACACCCAACTCTCGGCGACCGGCACCTATTATGGGTTTACCGGCTTCCAGCCTTTCGTGTCGTTGATGGTCAATCTGCCAACCGGGAAATCGGCGCTCTATGGCAATCAGCGGTTTGCCCGCATGGATCCAGACCTCGTCGATTTGCAGACCTATGGCGAGGGTCTGAACATTGGCCCGACAGTGGGTGTGAATATTCCGCTCACGCCATCCTTGGTGATGACGTTGTCCGCCGGATACACCGCGCGCGGGGCCTTCGACAAAGAAGGGCCTGCGATCATCGTGCCGCAGCCGACGCAGCGGGTCCGCAACGGCAACGAGAGCACGGTCACCGCGGCGCTTGCTTACGGGGAAGGCCCTTGGTCCGCCAACGGCTCCATTGCCTATTCGTGGGACACCCAATCGACCGTGGACGGGGTCGCGCAATACCGCGCCGGATCTCATGTCCTCATTTCTGGTGCTCTCGGTTATGCCTTCGACACGCACTGGTCGGCGACCCTGGACGGATACTTTCTGCACACGAACCGCAACGATGTTCCTGACCTCACCGGCGCCTTTCTCATTCCCGAAGCGTTCAACTCCAATTCGAACTTGGTGCGCTTAAACACCGGTTTGAAGTATGCCTTCGATAACGGTGTCACTGTCGGACCTATCGCCAGCTTCCTTTATCGCGACGCCAATGCCTGGGATCCGACCGCGTTCAATTTCGTCCCGGCGAAGACGCGCTGGTCGCTCGGGGCGACTGGCGGATATACGGTGAACAAGACGCTCACCTTGAACGCGCGACTCGAGCACATCTGGACGCGCGAGAACATCCATCCTGATTTCCCGGCATTTCCAGGCACGGGGGTGCCCGACATGACAGGCCGCGCCTGGATGATCTCAGCGGGCCTTACCCTTGCATTAAATTAGGTGTGACGTGAACATTTCAACTGTCATCGGACTATCGATCTGCGCTCTGGCTATCACGGCCCAACCGATAGCAGCTCAGGTCCTGTGTGCGCGCACGTTTGACAACAAGTGCGCGGATCAACGGGTCGTCAACACAGCCCAAAATCTAGCAATCCAAAACAGCCAGCAGAAAATTTCGCAGACTGCCCGCCCGGTTGCTCCGACTCAAGATTACTCGTTCACGCGGCCGACAGACATTACCCGATTTGAAAATAGCCAATTCGGCACGGGGCTGACCCATCTGCCGTAGGTGGGAAGAGATCCGCTGATCGAGGTAATAAGCCTTCTTGAGACGATATCATGAACGCAGAGGGAGCCGCAGCTCGGACTTCAAACCTTCTGCCTCAAAGACCACATTATGGCTTGCGCCGACGGCGGCTACACAGCGCGCAATGAGTTGCGTGCCGACGCCGACATTCTTGCTCCCAGAGGGCGATGGTCCGCCGTTCTCTCGCCAGCGCACGACAAGAGATTGACCATCTTTTTCCCAGTCGAGTTCGACCCGGCCATCGCTATTCGATAGAGCGCCGTATTTGAGGGCATTGGTCAGAAGCTCATGGGTGATCAGCAACAGGTAACGGATCTGATCAGGTGCAAGGTCGACGTCAGGGCCTTGCAGAGTAATGCGTTCGCCTGCGATCGCCCCAAGATGATCCTGGAGAAGCTCGTTGAGCGAAATCCCGGTAGGGTGGCGGCGCAACAGGTCGGCCGCTTTCATGACAGCCTTCAAACGACCGGTCAGGACGCTGCTTAGTTCCGGACTGTCCTTAAGGGTGTGGCGCGTCAGGGCTTCGATGATCGCCACCGTGTTCGCGATGCGGTGCTGCGCTTCCTCAACAATAACCCTGTTGGCGATAAGTCGATCGTTCGCCCGCTTTAGAAGGTCTCGACATAAAGAGCCAAAACCTACGAGCACTAGGGCCGAAAAAAGCAGCCACACAACCTGCATCGAACGTTCAGGCGTCAGCGCATGCCAGTCGAATTCCCCGGTTGTTACAGCCGTAACGACGATTACAAGGGATGAAATGGCCACGAGCAGCCCACAGGGCACTCCGGCAATAATCGTCGAGACCACAATGGCAGGGAAAAACCCAGCGAAAGGGATGCCTGTCCCAGACGTCCACACAATCAGCGCTTGGAATGCTGCGCCACACAGCAATGCAAAGGCCGCAACTGCGAAAGCCGCAGCGGAGAAAGGCTTTATGCGCAGCAACTCGACAGCAAGGGTATCAAGCCCAATCAGGGTTCTCGAGCCCTTGGACCCGTTCGCCGAAACGCACCTAAACGTCCCCCAGCATCGGGTGCGATAGTACCAGTAAAATCAGGTATAGCACACGCTTTTATTCGACTCAGGCTCGTCGGGGTCCCGAGCGAGAGGGCGTGATCACCGAGAGAGGAATCGTAGCCAAGAAGGTGAGTCCCGCAGGTTCAAATAAAAATTCGCATGTACCCGAAAGCTCGTGTTTTAGGCTTTCGGTGATGTATCGAGTCCCAAACCCTACGTGGTTGGAGCCGTTCGCAGCAGGGCCGCCCCGTTCGACCCATGCCAGCTGAAGAATGTCGTGAACGATTCTCCAGCTCAGGTCGACGCTTCCGCTTGGCGTGCTGAGCGCGCCATACTTCCCAGCGTTCACGCAGAGTTCGTGTATGATGAGGCCAAACGTCAGGGCCGCGCGAGGTGTCAGCGCTATATCCGGCCCCGCGCTGACTTTAAGTCCGGAACCGCACGCCGCACGCGTCACCTCGTCGACGATATGTGGCATTGACGCATCAACCCAGCCGGATTTGCTGAGCGCATCATGGGATTTCGACAGCGCGATTAAACGCCCTTCGAAGTTCGAGCCAAATTCCGCAAGCGATTTGCTCCGTCTCACCGTCTGACGTGCGATCGTAAGGACCGACGCCAAGGTATTCTTCACGCGGTGATTGAGCTCATTGATCAGCGTTGTTTTGCTTTGGTCGTCGCGGATCAAGGTGGCCGATGTTTGGGCAAGCGCACCGCTTACCTCTGATAATTCAGATATCCCCGTTTGAAAGGGCTCAATCGCAGAGCGGTCTGCGAGAGAAAGAGCATCGCTTCGCAGCCTCAACAGTGGCGGAACGATATAGGACCGATACAAACGCGCTGCGGCAAAGGCGGAGAGTAGCGCTAAAATAAAGGCTACGCTTATGCCGATAGCGGCTTCTTTCACGGGTCGATAATATTGGGCTACGGGGATCGAAGCGGTGATCACCCATCCAGTCGTCGGGGAGCGATAAAATGTCGTGAAGACGTCCTCGCCATCCATCGTGGTCGCGGTAAACGAGCCAGAAGGGCCTGTAAGTCTGTTGAGGAATTCGGCCGGGGGAATTTTACCTTCATAGGCTTCGGATTCGCGCGTGCGAGCAATGATGCGATGGTTTGCATCCAGCAGTGAAATCAAAGCGAACTGTCCCGACGTTTGTGCCGACTGAATTGTGTGTTCGATAAAGGCAGGAGGAATTGCGATGGCGAGCGTCAGATTTTGATTGTTTGCTGCCACTGGCAAAACGATCGCAATCGATTGACGCCCGGTCGTCACGCCCTTGTAAAGTTGGGAAACCACTGTGTCTCTTCTTGAGGCTGCCGCTTCATCCGCTTCGTGCAAGATGGGGTCGATGTTTCGCGGCAGATTGGCTCCAAATGGCAATGCTGTGTTGAGAAGCTGTTGGCCGTCGGCAGCCCGGCGAAGCACAATAATGCTTCCGGGGAATAACGCGGCGGCGGCCTTGGTCTTCTCGTAAAACGCTTC
>JAEWKH010000055.1 GCA_023386155.1 Pseudomonadota bacterium | reverse complement strand
AGAAGGCCTCGACGAGCTACATCCAGCGGCGCTTGCAGATCGGCTACAACCGCGCCGCCTCGCTCATGGAGCGCATGGAGAACGAGGGCATCGTCGGTCCCGCCAACCACGCCGGTAAACGGGAGATCTTGATCAATCATCTGGACCTGGATGATTGATCGTTCCGGCCCGCGGGAATCGGTCATGAAGGAAAGGCGGCTCTTGCGAGCCGCCTTTCTGTTATGCGGGCAGATTCCGGATTACTGGATGACCTGCACGACCGTCCGGGTCTGGGGATCGACCAGGACGGTCCTGTCGTTCACGATCGTGTAGCTGTACTGGTTCCGAAGGCCGACATTCGGGGGAACGTCGTAAAGCCTCACGCGTGGCGGCACCGGCTGGCCGACGACGATTTCTTCGGAGACGCGCATCGTGGGGCGGCGCTGCGCAACCACGTAGGTGCGGACGCGGGTCGATTCCTCGGCCGTGAGGACGCCGCCGGCGGCGGCACCCGCGACGCCGCCGACCACGGCTCCGACCGGGCCGCCGATGACGGCGCCTGCGACGGCGCCACCCGCAGCGCCGGTGGCGGCGCCGGTTTCAGTGCTGGTCTGGCAGGCAGCAAGGGGAAGAGCCAGGAGGGTCAGGAGGGCAGCCGAGTTTAGGACGTGATTGCGCATGACGGATTCCTTTCCGATTTGCACCATGCGAACGCGGGAAAGCTTGGCCGGTTCCCTTCGAGACTCAATAGATGAGCCATCTGTCGAAAGATGTGGGCAGGCTTGTCTTTTGTCCTTGCCGTTCATGGTCCCGAATGCATCTCTCAGGCAGGCGTAAACACGGGTTGGGAGAATACGATGGCGGAACGTTCCAAGGTTGCGGTTGTGACCGGGGCCGGCACCGGGGTGGGCAAAGCGATCAGTCAGGGCCTCCTGAAGGCGGGCTACAGCGTTGTCATGGCCGGACGGCGCCGGGACGCTCTCGAGGCTGCGGAGCGGGACATTGCGCAGGAAGGCGCCTCGACTCTCCTCGTGCCGACCGACGTGACGGACCCTGCTTCGGTGTCGGCCCTGTTCGCCGCTGTGAAGAAGGCGTTCGGGAGGCTCGATCTTCTCGTCAACAACGCCGGCATGGGATCTCCGGCCGTGCCCTTCGAGGACATCCCGCTCGAGCAATGGCAGAAGGTGGTGGACACCAACCTGACCGGGACGTTCCTGTGCACGCAGGAGGCCTTCCGGATCATGAAGGACCAGAATCCGAGGGGCGGGCGAATCATCAATAACGGGTCCGTCTCGGCCTATGCCCCGCGCCCATTGTCGGCTCCCTACACGGCGACCAAGCATGCCGTGCTGGGGCTCACGAAGTCGACGTCCCTCGACGGCCGCGCCTATGACATCGCCTGCGGGCAGATCGACATCGGCAATGCCGCCACCGAGATGACCGCCAGGATGACGGACGGCGTCCTGCAGCCCAACGGTACGCTGGCGCCAGAGCCCCGGATCGATCCCAAGCATGTGGCCGATGCGGTCGTCTACATGGCGGGATTGCCGCTGGATGCCAATGTTCTCACCATGACGGTCATGGCGACCAAGATGCCGTTCGTCGGGCGAGGGTGAGACACATTGCCGTGAAAGGGGCGTTCTCACCTGGGAAGTGAGCTGGGCTGCTCCATCTCACCGGAATGACCGGTCCTAAATCAGCCGCGTTGTACGGATTCCATTCATCTTGGCCCCGGCAGGATTCCAGCCGCTGTCAGGGAACATCCTGAATGGGCGTGCCGATCACCTTCCCATGGAGTGTCATTTCCCGATGACGGCGACGGAATGAGCGCGATCCTCGTCAAGGTCTTTGCAACCGCCCTGACCCTGAGCCAGGTTCTCGTCGACCCGGACACGGTCAGGACGAGCTTCGATCCGGCGCGGGATCGGGAGCAGGTTGCGCAGATCCTCGAAAGCGGCTGCACCCATATGCGGCGCGCCTTCGACATCGAGGACATCAACCTCGACGACCTCATCGCCACGGCCATGGACGATCCGCAGGCCATCGCCGGCGACCTGAAGGTGCTTCAGGGATTGAGCTTCAACGATCTGCATGCGAGCTACCGCCAGTTCTGCAAGGGCGAGGCGGTGGAGCCGTCGCCGGTCGATCTCAGCGAGGTGATCTCCTACTACAATGCGGCCGTGGCCGGACTTCCCGATGCCGGAGTGCTGAAAGGCCTCAAGCTTCCGGGAGTCAGTGTCATTCTCGACGGAAACGGCAGGCGCTTCGCGGAAGTCTACGAGCCCGATCACCGGCGCATCTGGGTTCCCTTGTCGGACATCCCGAAAAGCGTGCAGCAAGCCTTCGTTTCCGCGGAAGACAAGCGCTTCTACCAGCACCGCGGCGTGGACGAGCGCGGGGTGATCCGCGCCTTCGTGGGCAACCTGGCCAATCCGGGGCGGCCTGCGGGCGGCTCGACGATCACGCAGCAGGTGGCGAAGAACCTGCTCGTCGGCGACGACGTGACCTACGATCGCAAGATGCGGGAGATGATCGTCGCGTCCCGCATCGAGCGTGTGCTCAGCAAGGCGGAGATCCTCGAGATCTATCTCAACTCGATCTATCTCGGTCGCTCCTCCTGGGGGATCGAGATGGCGGCGCGGAGCTATTTCGGGAAGAACGCCAAGGCGCTGTCCGTATCCGAAGGGGCGCTGCTCGCAGGCCTGACGAAGGGACCGAACTATTACAATCCCGACACCAAGCCGGAGCGTGCCCAGGAACGCATGGCCTATGTGCTGAGCCGCATGCAGGACGACGGCTTCCTCAGGTCCGATCAGGTGCAGCAGGCCGTGGCGGCGCTGCCGTCGAGAGTGCCGTTCGAGCGCACAAGGCGCACGACGGGCTTTCACTTCGTCGATCACGTGGGCCGGGATGCCCGCGCGCTGGCTGACATCGAGAGCCTGAGCGCAGGTGGCTACACGGTGCGCACCACGCTCAACCCCACGCTCCAGCAGGCTACCGAGGCCGCCCTCCAGGAGGGGCTTGCCCGCTACGAGCTGAGCATCGGGCGACAGCGCTACCAGGGCGCCGAGGCGAACCTTGCGGGGGCGATCAAGGCGCTCGAGGGCACGAAGGATGCGGCCCCGGCCTGGAAGCGGGCGCTGGAGGCGGTGCGGCTGCCTCTCTATGATGTGCACTGGCCAGCGGCTGTCGTGATCGAGAAGGGAAAAGACAGAAAGACCGGGGCCAATGTCCTGCGTGTCGGCCTCGCGGATGGGCGCGTGTTGCCGCTGAATGCCTGGGAAGCGGCACGCCGGGATCTCAAGCTCCATGACGTGGTGCGCGTCAGGGTGATCGAACAGAAGGGCAAGGGGGCGGTCCGCGCCGATTTGAGGACGCCTCCTTCCGTGCAGGGCGGGGCGGTCGTTCTGGAGAACAGGACCGGCCGGATCCTCGCCATGACGGGCGGTTTCTCCTATCCCCTGAGCCAGCTCAACCGGGCGACGCAGGCTCACCGGCAGCCGGGCTCCGCCTTCAAGCCGCTGACGTATCTCGCGGCCCTGTCGAAGGGATTACAGCCCAATACGCTGATCTGGGATACGCCGGTGACCTTGCCGCCCGTGAGCGGCCAAGCCAATGCGAGGGCGGGGGATTACTGGAGCCCGAAGAATTTCGACGGCGGGCGCTCCGGCATCATGACGCTCCGCCGCGCGCTCGAGAACTCGAAGAACCTCGTGACGGCGCGCCTGCTCGACGGCGGCATCGAAGCCTCCCCGGAGCAGAGTCTGAAACGGGTGTGCGAGCTTGCCCTCGAGGCGCAGCTCTATCTGGAATGCACCCCGTATTATCCGTTCGTCCTCGGCGCCCAGCCTGTGCGGATCCTCGATCTGGCCGCGTTCTACGCGGCCGTTGCCAATGAAGGTGCCATGCCGGTGCCCCATGCCATCGAGAGCGTGGAAGAGAATGGACGCACGATCTATTCGCGCAAGGCTGCCTCGCAGGTGCGATTGGGTTCCGCCGACGCGGCTGCCTTCTATCAGCTGAAAACCATGCTTCAGGGCGTGCTGGAGCGCGGCACGGCCCGCTCCCTGAAGGCGCTTGCGCCCTATGCGGCAGGCAAGACGGGAACCTCGGACAACGAGAACGACGCCTGGTTCGTGGGCTTCACCAACGATGTCAGCATTGCCGTATGGGTCGGGCATGACAATGCGGACGGCAAGCGCCGGACCCTGGGGCGAGGGCAGACGGGCGGCAAGGTGGCGGCTCCCATCTTCCAGTCCATCCTCCAGGCGGCATGGGAGCACCATGTGCCGAAGGCGCCCCTCAGCCCGCCATCGCCCCAGGCGGCCAAGCAGCTCATCGCCCTCCCGATCGATCTGAACACCGGCGACCGGTTGACGGGCGGGCAGGGCAAGGGCTTCACGGAGTATTTCCGCCTGAACTGGTTCGGACGGCTGACCGAGACGCAGTTCCGCCTCGTGCCGCAATCGGAGGTCTATGCGTTCCGCAACCCGGATCCGTGGAGCGATGGCGAGGAGAGGGGCGGACCCGACTACTATGAGGGCGGTCCCTATGCGCAGGGGCCCGGCTGGCTCGACAGCCTGCGCCAGAACGCTCCCCCGTCACGCCGCCAGGCCGAGCCTGAGCGGGGCTTCCGCTGGTGGTGGGAGGACGATGCCCCCCGCCGCCCACGGCGGATCGATCCGGACTATTTCTGGCGCAACGGACAGGTTTACTGATGCCATCGACGAAATCCCTCGGGCGGATCACGGCCCTCCTGGCTGCCCTCTTCGTCTCCATCGGGGCGCTCAAAGCTCAGGAGTTCAAGGTCGACGAGGTGCCCTCCGTGACGGCCGTCGTGCCGGCGAAGCTGAAGCCGAAGACCATCGTCTTCAGCGATCACAGGGACGACAAGCTCGCCGATCCTGGAACGGGACTGATCCGGTTCGAGGACTGGGCACGCGAGAGGCCTCTGCAGAAACAGCTCCTGAGCCCTTTCCCCGACTATGTTGAGCCGACCATCAAGGTCTCGGTCCATGGCATCCCGAAATCCTACACCGAGAAGCTCCACATGTATGTGGTGGAGGCCCGGTTCCTGATCGGCAAGGCGCCCGGTGCCATCGATCTGGACCGCTACACCCGGCTCGAGGTGCTCGAGAAGATCGATCCTTCCATCAAGCATCGCCGCATCACGGCGGAGCAGGCGGCGCCCCAGGTGGATCCTCAGAGCGCCCACAACCGTCATCCGAACCGCCGCTGGTGCGAGGCGGAGGGCAGCCTCTGCATCGAGTCCCGCTATCCGCTGGAAGGCAAGCTGCCGGTCGGCATCCGGCTCGCCAACAAGCTGGAGGAGGGCGGCAAGAAGATCTCTGAGTTCATGGACTTCCAGACGGAGATCCGCACGCTTTCGCCCGCGGAGATCGAGCGCGCCGGTTTCGCCAGGCTCACCGGCCTCGATGCTCCCGTTGCCGGAGTGCTCGAACAGACGATCTTCCATGTCAATCAGGTCATGCAGTTCGGAAAGCTGGTGACGGTCCTCCAGCCCCATCCCGCCGACGCTGGCCAGACCGTGGCGACCGTGTTCATGGCGCTCGCGGTCGAAACGGATGTCCTCGAGCGCAAGAAGGAATTCGAGAGCGTGCCCGTGCTGAGGAACCTCATCCCGGCCCAGGTCCTGATGGGGAAAAGCTCGTTCAACTCGGGAAGCTCCATCAGCGCCGGGCTTCCCGACTACGTCCGCAACCGCATCCGCGCCATTGCCGGGCAGTTCGAGCAATAGGCCTATCGACCGGCGCCGGGGCAACGAAAAAGCCCCGTTCGAATTAGGCTGAACGGGGCTGCAAGTGAGCGGAGGCGACAAGGGGTTGCGGGGAATGGTGCCTCCGTACCAAACCAAGCGTTCAGGATGCGCAATGTTCCTTTGGAAATGCCATTCTTGAACCTTGGCAGGCATCAATTTTCCTTGATTGCGCCATGATCGCGGCTCTCACTGGTTTTTCGGATTACCGACAACAGGTGTGGTGGCGCGCCGCAAGCAGGTCACTATCCCGCTTTGGAGACGTTGGGGCCGAGCAGTCATTGTTTCTTCCTCCCGAACTTGCCTCCCTTGGCTTCTGCCAAGGGAGGCTTTTTGTTGGGCCAGGCTTCGCTGAATTCCCGATGTGGGCTTTCGCAGCCTTTCGCTCCCTCCTTTCCGCTGCTATCTCCCGGGGCAATTCCGATACGGCCCCGCTCCGCCCGAGTTTGGCGGGCAACCGACATGAAAGGTGGTTCTCCATGGCCAAAGCCATTCATTCCATGATCCGCGTGCTCGATGAGCAGCGCTCGCTGGCGTTCTACGACAAGGCTTTCGGGCTGAAGGTGGCTGAACGGCTGGCTTTCGAGAGCTTCACCCTCGTCTATCTGAGCAATGGGGACAGCGAGTTCGAGTTGGAGCTGACGATCAATCACGATCGGACGGAGCCTTATGCGCTCGGCGACGGGTACGGGCACCTGGCCTTCTCCGTGGACGATATCGAGGCGGAGCATTCCCGGTTCGAGTCGCTTGGTCTCAGCCCTACGCCGCCCAAGGAACTCAAGCTCGAGGGCAAGCCTCTGGCGCGGTTCTTCTTCGTGCAGGATCCGGACGGCTACAAGATCGAGGTGCTCCAGCGCGGCGGACGCTACAAGTAGCCCCAATCCGCGGATCCGCAGCCGTTATTCCTGTCCAGGAGAGGTCCCGTGGCCATCCTTCCGATCCTCCGCTTTCCCGATCCCCGTCTGCGCCAGAAGGCGGCGCCGGTGGGCGATATCGATGAGAATGTGCGGGCACTCGCCCGGGATCTGACGGAGACGATGCATGCCGCCCCCGGGATCGGCATCACGGCGTCGCATGTCGGGGTTCTGAAACGGCTTGTGGTGATCCAGTTGGAAACCGATACCGGGCCGCACATCTATATCGATCCCGAGATCGTCTGGGCGTCCTCCGAGAGGATCCGGCATGTGGAGGGGAGCGTCTCCATGCCGGGCGTCACCGACGAGCTCGAGCGCCATGCCCGGGTCCGGGTGCGCTCCAGGGGCCTCGATGGGGCGGAACGCGAGGAGGAGGCGGAAGGCCTGATGGCCGTCTGCCTCCAGCATGAAATCGATCAGCTCGACGGCATCTTCTGGATAGACCGCCTGTCGAAATTGAAGCGGGACCGCCTGGTCAGGCGGTTCGAAAAGCTCCAGCGCATCAGGGCCTGATGGTGGAGTGGCTCTGGTAGTGGAGTTTGGCAATCGTGTTCGAGATCTACCGTATTGAAACCATCGCCTCGGAAGAGGCGGGTGGGGGGATCGTCCGCCGGATCATGGTCCGCACCGATTCTCTCGAGAAGGCGAAGGAGCGGGCCCTGAAGGTCTTTTCCCTGGCCCGCCGCCCGCAATCCCGCGACCCGGAGGTCGAGGCCGTGCGCGTCCTGAATGGCGCTGGCCACGAGGTCTTCTCGATCAGCACGAGAGATTAGGCTCTTCGCAGGATCGCGTTCCTGTCGTCTTCCCAGGGTGCCTGGGGATATCCCAAACATCATTTGACAGCGTGCTCATTCACCGCTACTTGCGCGCCTCCATCGCGAAAAACGGTTTCTGGCCGGGCGATGCGAGGAAATGCGCGGGCGTAGCTCAGTCGGTTAGAGTGCCGGCCTGTCACGCCGGAGGTCGCGGGTTCGAGCCCCGTCGCCCGCGCCACTCTCCTCCGCTGCAAGGCAGCTCCAGGTCACCAAAATTTTGGGACGGATCTCCGCGCTCCAAAGAACAAAGGAGCCGCAACGGGCTCCTCTGCCTTGAGCTTCGGTCAAGCGATCAGGCGATCTTGCCGCCGCCCTGCCGGGTGATGACGAGCACGGAAGGACGGGTCGGCAGGTCGTCCTTGAAGTCCGGCCAACGGGTGATCGGATTCTCGAAGGTCGATGTCGCGCCTTCCTCCGCCTCGCCCGGATGCTGCACGGCGAGGAACAGCGATTCATCGTCCGGGGTGAAGAAGGGCCCGCACAGCTCGCCGCCTACCGGCACCCGGAAGAAATGCTTGGACGTGCCGCGCATCTCGCCCTCGGTTTCCATCGCCCACAGCCCGTCCGCACGGCCGGTCGACTTGGCGTTGTTGCCGTCTGTGGAGATCCAGAGGCGGCCCTGGCTGTCGATGGCGCAATTGTCGGGCATGCCGAACCAGCCGTTCCTGGTGGTCTCCGACGAGAAGGTCGCGCCGACCGAAGCGACGGAGGGATCGCCGCACTTCACCAGAACCTCCCAGGTGAAAGAGGTCGCGGCGTGGTTTCCGCCCTCCGGCATCATCTCGACGATATGGCCGAAGGCATTGTTGGCGCGCGGGTTGGCCGCATCCACCTGATCCTCCTTGCGGCGCGTGTTGTTGGTCAGCATGACGTAGATGCGATTGGTCTGGGGATTGGCCTCGATATCCTCGGGACGGTCCATCTTGGTCGCGCCCAGAAGGTCCGCGGCGCGACGGGTCTCGATCAGCACGTCCGCCTGGCTCCTGAAGCCGTTGGCCTCGGTCAGCGGGCCTTGGCCATGGGTCATCGGGAGCCAGGTGCCCGTGCCATCGGCATTGTATTTCGCGACGTAGAGGGTGCCTTCATCGAGCAGGCCGAAATTCGCGGCCCGGTTCTCCTTGTCGACCTTGCCGGCGGTGACGAACCTGTAGACGTAGTCGAAGCGCTCGTCGTCGCCGAGATAGATCACGTAGCGGCCGTCGCTGTTGGTGATGCCTGCGGCGCCTTCGTGCTTGGTGCGGCCAAGCGCCGTGCGCTTCTTGGGCACGAAGTTCGGATCGAACGGGTCGATCTCGACCACCCAGCCGAAGCGGTTCGCCTCGTTGGGTTCCTTGGTCAGGTCGAAGCGGTCGTAGTACTTGCCCCAGGCATAGGCGGGGGTGCCGATGCCGTAGCGCTTGAAGTTCCTGGCTTCGGCATGATCCTCGCCGAGCTTGCCCCAGAAGTACCCGTTGAAGTTCTCCTCGCAGCTCAGCCAAGTGCCCCAGGGGGTCACGCCGCCGGCGCAGTTGTTGATCATGCCGTTCACCTTGCGGCCGGTGGCATCGGCCGAGGTCTTCATGCGGTCATGGCCGGCGGCGGGACCGGTGATCTCCATCGGGGTCGCGGCGGTGATGCGCCGGTTGTACTTGGAATCCTTGATAACCTGCCACTTGCCATCCACGCGACGGATCTCGACGACGGCACCCCCATGGGCGGCGATTTCGATATCGACCAGCTCCTTGGTCATCTTCGAGAAATTGGCGTCCTTGGCGTCCTGAATGCCGACACCGGGGAACATCAGCTCCTCGTTGGTGTATTCGTGGTTGGCCACGAGCAGCCCGTGGTCGGGGGAACCATCGAGCGGGATGAAGCCGATGAAGTCGGTGTTGTAGCCGAACTGGCGCGCCTGGCGTTCGGCAGTCTGGTTCATGGGATCGAACTCGGGAGCGTCGGCGAAGATCGGGTCGCCCCAGCGCAGCAGCACCTGGGCGTCGTAGCCTTCGGCGACATGGTGCGTGTGGTCGATTCCGGCTTCGATCTCCTTGAAGTCGAAGGAAGCGCCGTTGGCCTGCCCGACCGGCTGCCCGTTGGCCGCCAGGGCCCGGGTGCCGACGGTGGCGGAAATCGCCGCGACGGCGAGCGAACCGCGCAGGAGATCGCGCCGGTTGAAGCGCGTGGCGATGATCTCGCCCATGGTGAGGTTATGCGTCGGGTTCACTCCGACGTCGCCTGAATCTTCCAGCTCGCTTGCGCGAAGGCGGCCCTTGTGCTCGTTCATATCGGCTTCTCCGTCTCTTGGGGACGACAGGGCCATTAGAACGGTTCTATGTAAGGCCGGTGACAGTGACGCGAGGGGCGGAGCTCCGTGGGGGACATCCCGAGCCGGATCATGTATGCTCGGGCGATGAGCAACGATATTTCTGAACTTCGCGTGCAATTGTCGGATCAATGGCAGAAGGTCGCCATCGATCTGATCCGCAAGGGGATTCCCGCCGACATGGTGTTCGAGTCGCTTCTGACCGTGGGATTGGCCGGCCATGTCGAACTCCATGGCAAGGATCTGACCGCCGGCAAGCTCGTGGCCATCGCCGAGCAGCTGTCCGAGCAGGTCAGGCACGAGAAGCAGGCGCTGCAGGAGGCCTCCGGCGCGACGAAGAACTAGCGAATCGTGCAGAAAGTGGATCCGGTTTTGCATCCAACGATGCGCCGCTTAAGGAAAAGAGCCTCGGGCCCATTCGACTTACGGCTAAAGCGTCGGCAAAATTGCACTTGAGGCAATGTCCGGCTGCAACATCTGGAGTTATTGTCGCGTTAGCTCGGCGAAGTTCCTTGAAGCGGCCTTAAGCTGCTTCTTCGCCCACCAGACGAAAACAGGGTCGTGCCCTCATGCAGCCGGCGCTCGACAGCAACACCTTGGACCGCTTGATCGCCCTCGGACGCGAGCAGGGTCACCTTACGAACCAGGATCTGGAAGCGAATCTGCCGATCGCATCCATGAGCGCGGAGGAAATCGCCCTCATCGTCGTTCATCTGGAGGAGACCGGCGTTCCAGTCGAGCTGGACGACAGCCTGATCGTCCCGGGCGCCAAGCCCGGTCCGGCTCCGGTCAGAAGCGCCGAGATCATTCCCTTCCCGGACCGGGCCGCAGTCGCGCGGATGAAGCGCCGCACGGCTCCTCTGCAGAAGGGACTCCCATCCCAGCCGGAAGCGGCCAAATCGGAACGTCAGGGGAGGCGCACGGCGCATTGGGCCGTCGCAATGGCAGGCCTGCTGGTTCTGGCTCTGCTGCTCGGTCTCGTTACGATGCTGGGCGTTTGATCGCCCCATCGGCCAGGAGGCCAGCCTGAGCCTCGCCTATGAGGGGAAGCGGCTTGACGGCTGGCCCGCTGAACCTTGTGGCGTTGAGTTCCCGCCGAGCCTCGGAGGTGAAGCCCAGATCGAGGAAGGCTGCCCTGGGATCGAAGAGAGCTTTTGCCGCCGCCGTGGCATCGTAACCGAGAATGGGCTCGATCTCGGGAGCGGTCCTGGGGGACGGAGCCGAGGCGATCGCCGCCAGGGCATCCGACGTTCCATCCGGCATGACGGCCGCGGCAAGCTTGATGTCCGGCGGACGCTGCGGCGGAAGGGGGACCACCGCCACGATCTCCTTGACGCTCTCAGGATCAGCTGACGCAACCATCGTCGCGGTGGCCGGGGCAGGGGTCTCCGCCTGCGGCGCCGGCGCCGCATTCTTGCGGCCGAAGAGATTGGCGAACAGGTTGCCGATGGAAGGACCGCCGCCGGCTGAGGCCTGCGTGGCGAGGGCGGCGTTCCGGGAAAGGATTTCAGCCTTCGCCAGCTCGTAGCCGGCAAGCGGCTTGCCGTTGGAGGGAAGGTGCAAGGTCTTCCCGTCCGGGAACAGCTGCGCGAGCTGCTGCTGGGTCATGCGCGGCCAGGCCCTTACGTTGCCGGTGTCCACATGGACGAAGGCGGAGGACGCGTAGTAGCCCACGCCGCCATACTGCATCTTCATGGCGATGGCGCGCAGACGGCCGGTGTCCACATCGGGCAGGCGGATATCCATGGCTTTGCCGAGCATGTGCTGGCTGTTCTCGGCCACGCCGCTCGACCGGCGACGCAAGGCGCCGTTGGTTTCCGGCGACCGATAGGCGGAGATGATGTTGATCGGCTGCGACGAGCCGGATTCCCGGTAGACCTCCCAGAGGATATCGAACAGGCGCGGATCCATCTGGGCGGGCTTCTCGACGCGCCAGTCCCGCAGGAACCAGTTGAGCTGCTGCAGGGCGCCCGAGTCAAACTGTCCGTTGCGGCGGAACGTGACCGTCAAGCTTTCCCTGGTATGCGTATGATAAAAGCTGAGGGTGCGCGTGTCCCCGAGGGCGGCGGCGTCCTGGATGCGGGCCGTCTCCATCAGCAGGAAGGAAGTCGCACCCAACAATCCGAGAGCCAGGTATGAGGCACCCTTCCTGCCAGGCAAACAGCTGCGTGCGGACGCAGGGACCGTCCTGCATCCGCCTGCCGATCGTCCCGATCGGGCGAAAATTCGCGCCATGGTTCGTTAGTTCCCGCGTCCCTTTACGTGACGTGTGATCGTTAACCATGGCAAAAATAGGCGCAAACCGTACCTTTTTGCTTAACCGGGCACGGCTGCCGTCTGATCGCGTCTCGGACGGCGGGACGGGGATGACAGGACCACGACCTTCGTGCCGGTCGGAACATGGTCGTAGAGGTCGATGACGTCCTGGTTGATCATGCGGATGCAGCCGGATGAAACATTGGTGCCGATCGTCCAGGGCTCGAAGGTGCCGTGGATGCGGTAGAGCGTATCCTTGTTGCCCTGCCAGAGGTAAAGCGCCCGGGCGCCGAGCGGGTTGCCGGGACCGCCGGGCATTCCGGGGCCGCCGGGCAACTCGCCCATCTGTTCCATCAGCTCGGGCTGCCGTCCGAACATCTCCTTCGGCGGATACCAGTCCGGCCATTCCTGCTTGTTCTTGATGGTGGCGGTTCCGGACCAGCTGAAACCCGACCGGCCGACGCCGACCCCATAGCGCACGGCCATGCCGTCGCGCATGACGAGGTAGAGATACCGCGACCGGGGATCGATCACGATGGTTCCCGGCGGTTCGGAGGTGTCGTATTGGACCACCTTGCGCAGATAGGCCGGGTTGATCCTGGAGAGATCGACGCCCGGCACGTGGAATATGTCGTCGATGGGCGCATACATGCGCTGATAGGCGGACATCTCCCGCGCTGCCTGGGCGAAGCCAGGGCGCGGCAGGCCGGTTCCGACGGCCGCGGCTGAGGCTCCAATCAGGAAGGTTCGGCGGCTGAGGTCCATTGCGCTCTCCCGGCAGGCTTAACTCGACAATAAGAAGACGCGGAACCATGGGTCCGGGTTTCATGCCAGCTGCTATGCTTTAGAGACAAAGAAGGCCTGACCGTTCACATTCGGGCGAGGGCCAAGGGCAACTCATAATGATGATCGAAAACCTTCCGTTGTCGTGGCTCGCAGGCGTGGGCCTGCTCGGCGTCCTGTTCGTTCTCGTTCTCTTCTGGACCCGCAAGCCGCGCTACCGGCGCCACTCGGTCATGACGGAAAACGAGCGCGAGTTCTATCAGCGCCTTCTGGCGGCATGCCCGGATTGCCAGATTTGGCCGCAGGTCCCGATCCTGGCGCTCGTCCGACCCGATGCCAAGGAAGGCAGCCGCGCCTTCTGGATCGCCTTCAAGAAGATTTCGAACACGCGCGTCGACTGGGTCGTAGTCCGGGACATGGAGGTGATCGCCGTCGTCGAGCTCGACGACCGTTCCCACGATGCCCGGAAGGATGCCCAGCGCGACAAGGTTCTGAAATCCTGCGGCTATCGCGTCATCCGGTTCAGTTCGAGCCGCAGGCCCGATCCGCGGCAGATCCAGGAGGCGGTCTTCCATGCGCAGTAGATGATCAGGCGCGCAGCGCGTTCCTGTCGGCAGCCCGGAAGCTCTCGAACAGCTCCTCCCGCAGGGCGTCCGGCTCCGACAGGTAGCGCGCGGAATGATGGAACGGCGTGACGAACCTGACCCCGGCTTCGCGGGCGATGGAACCGGCTTCCCATGCGGTCAGGTGAAGGGAGGCAAGAGCCAGGGAGCGGTCGCGTTCCAGGAAGACGGCCTCGATGAAGAGCTGGTCGGCCTCGCGGGCGAGCCGAAGGATTTTCTCCCGGTTTCCCGGATGGGGCGCCGCGTCGGTGACATAGGCGACCGCCTGCCCGGGAGCGATGCGCAGGGCGCGCCCCTTCAGATCGCCCAGAGGGATCCTTGTCCTCCCAGGGATGTCGACCGGGTGATCGTCGGGCAGACCGAGGCGGACAGCCCGCTTGGCCTCGTTGAGCCAGGGTCCGGGCGGGAGATCGAGCTCGTTCAGGACGCCCCGCCACACATTGACCTGGAGAACCTCCCTCAGGGCGAAGGCGAGGGACGGGATGCCGTGATCCAAGGCGACGGCCTCGACCCTGAACTCATCCTCCATCCAGGCAACGCCCTCCGGAAAGGCGGGCGGCTCGGCCGTGCGCCGCGCGAAGGCTTCGCGGGCACGGAACTCGGCGGCCCTCGTCAGGCGACAGCCGTCGTAGTCCATGGCCCGCAGACGAAAATCGACCGAGTTCTCATCGAGGAGATTCCACGTGAATCCTCGGATCCGATGCTCGACCTGCGCGGCGAAGCCCGGCGGGCCGATGAGGGTCAGCGGGCAGGGGCGATGGAGGCAGAGCCGGAACAGCCGGTCGAAGCCGGCCATGTGGTCCACATGGGTGTGGGAGACGAACACGTGGCTCACCCGCAGCAATTCGCGCGGGGAGAGCGCGCCGACGTCGCCCAGGTCGAAAAGCATGGCCCGGCGGCCATAGCGGAAATCGAGAAAGACGCCCGGATCGCCGAAAGGGTCGTTCACGAGGCGGGGTTGAACAAGCCAGCTCATGCGGCGCCAACGGGGCTGGACCTTACGGTGTTCCTCATGGAGCGGCCGTGCCCGGCTCTTCCGGGCACGGCCTTGTTTCACTTCTGCTTCGAAAGTGGTTCCGCGAAGGTTCTTCCTCAGCCTTCGTCGTCTTCGTCCGGGTCGGTCACGTCGACCAGGAACATGATGTAGGGACCTTCTTCCCCGTCATCGTCATCCTCGTCGTCGTCGAAATCCGCGTTCTCGAATTCGGTCTTTTCCTCTTCCGTCGCGGGCCTGACATTGAGGGTCGCAAAGCCGTCCCACAGGGGGGCGCCCTCGCTCTCCAGGACCTTGAGGTCGTCCTTGAAGTCCTCGCTCATGAGGAGTTCGCGGGCCTCGTCCTCTTCGGCATTGGTGATGGCAACCGGCTTGTCGCTGATCGTAAGCGTGAACATGATTCGTCCTTTCCATTCGCCCGCAAGGGATATCCACTAACGTCCGACCCTGCACGTTCGTCGCAGCGGTTCTGCACATGAAGCGACATGAAGGCGTCCGGGCGCCGACCGGACGGACCATGGCTGTGACCGGCTCCGCCTACTGAACGCCCTTCTTCTTCAGCCAGTCCTGCATCTCCGCGATCTCGCGCTCCTGCTCGCGGATCACGTCGGTGGCCCATTTCCGGATCTGCTCGTCCTTCGTGTGCTGAAGCGCGACCTTCGCCATGTCGATGGCTCCCCGGTGATGGGGGATCATGCTGCGCACGAAATCCACATCCGAGTTTCCGCTGAACGCGATGTCCATGTTCCGATGCATCGTCTCGTTGGCCTGGCGATAGGCCTGCGTGGAAGGCGTATTCGGATCCTGTGCCGCTTGCGCAGGTGCCGAGTGGCCCGAATGCCCACCATGCGCGCCTTGGGCCAGGGCGAGGCCGGGAAGGGCAGTGAGAGCAGCGGCAAGGACAAGAGAGTGCGGTTTCATGATCGAGCCCCGTAAGAATGGAAGGAACATATGGAATTGATGCGCAGGAACGGAAAGGCGTGACGGCATGCCTTCGTCTTCATGGCGCCTCTCAAGCGTCCTGCCGCAGGATGGGCCGGGCCGGAAATCCCGCCCGGTCCAAAGCCGACAGAACCGAGGCCTGCCCTTGGCTCGAAACGACCGTGACGACACGGTTCTCCAGGTCGGCTTCGACCTGGGCTTCCGGATCGAGCGTTTGAACCGCCTGCCTGACCGCCCTCAGGCAGCCGCCGCAATGCATATCCGGCACGTGAAGCTGGTGCATGATCGGATCCTTTCTCAAGATCCGCGATTCCTGGACCTTTCCACGATGGGAAGGTCAAGCGGGGACGGGAGAGGTAATTCCGGTTATCTGCCCGTCCGCATAAAGGATGTGATTGCGGCGCCTTATCTTATTCGGGTAGCTCTGTTATCGCGGATAAAGATACGGAACTTTTTCAGGAGCAGCCGGCGGTGGTCGGGCAAACAGGATGAAGGTTGTAACCCATAGCGGCACATTCCATGCCGACGATGTCTTTGCCTTCTCCATCCTGCGGGAAGCTCTGGACACTTTCGATTTCGCCCGCACCCGCGACACCGCCCTGATCGAGGCGGCGGACCTCGTTTTCGACGTGGGCGGCGTCTACGATGCCGCACGGGGGCGCTACGATCACCACATGCGGGACCTGCCGCGCCGGCCCGATGGCACGCCTTACAGCTCGGTCGGCCTGATCTGGCGCGATTTCGGGCGCAGGGCCCTGCCCGAACTGGCTCCGGGGATCGCGGAGGACCTGCTGGACCCGGTCTGGCAGGACATCGACACCGGCATTATTCTCGCCATCGACCAGGCCGACAATGGCGTCGCCGCCGCCGGCCAGGGGCACCTTTCCCTCCTGATCGAGGCCTTCAACCCCACCTGGGCCAGCGGCCAGTCCTATGACGATGCCTTCCTCGAGGCGGCCGATTTCGCCAGAGGCATCCTGGCGCGGGCCGGCCGGCAGGCCCACGCGGAAGCCCAGGCCCAGTCGTCCGTCCTGGCCGCCGCCAGGAGGGCGCCGGACCCCCGGGTCATCGTCCTCGATCGGAAGCTTCCCTGGGAAAAGGCGGTCTTCGAGGGCGGATTGCGCGACCTTCTCTTCATCATCTACCCGAACGAGGATGCGACCGCCTGGTACTGCCGCACCGTGCCGCCCGAGCCCAGCTCCTTCGGCCAGAGGCTGGCCCTGCCGGAGGCATGGCGGGGCTTGCAGGAAGAGGAGTTCTCCCGGGTCGCCGGAATCGCCGACGGCGTCTTCTGCCATCCAAGCGGATTCATCTGCGGGGCACGGTCGCAGGAAACCGCGATGCGGCTGGCCGAGAAGGCGATCGCCGCCGGACGCTAGCGCATCGTGCGAAAAAGTGGATCGGTTTTTCGCGAAGAACGCTGCGCCAGCTGAGAGAAGAAGCATCGTGCGAAAAAGTGGATCCGGTTTTGCCTGACGCGGCCCTCCGGGTCCGCGAAGAGCGATGCGCTCCTCAGAGGGTAGAGTAGCGAACCCAAAAGTGGATCGGCACTTTCGGGATCGATCCGGTGCTCCATCTCTTGGCTTGCGTATCGTTCGGCGCGGCTCTCCGGCTCGTTGCGGTGCGCAGGACGAGCCTTCATCCGCAAGGGGTGGGTCATGCAGCAGGTGCCGATCGTTTCTCATCCCGCCTACGAGGCCGTCCTGCCGGACGGGCATCGCTTTCCCATGCGAAAATACGGCCGCCTGGCCGAGGTGATCGCGGAAAAGGGACTTGCCTCCAACGGCTTCGTGACGCCGGAAGAGGCTTCGGCGGAACTGATCGGGCTGGCCCATGACCGCGCTTACGTGGAGCGGATCCTCTCCTGTTCGGCCCCTCACGAGATCGAGCGGCGGATCGGCCTGCCGGTGAGCGAGAGCGTGGTGCGCCGCGCCCGGGCATCCGCCTCCGGGACGTTGCTGGCGGCGCGGCTGGCACTCCAGCACGGCCTGGCGGGCAGCACTGCCGGCGGCAGCCATCATGCGCAGCGCGAAACAGGCGCGGGCTTCTGCGTCTTCAACGATGTGGCTATCGCCGCGAAGGCGCTCCATGCCGATGGGTCGATCCGGCACGCGCTCATCGTCGATCTCGACGTGCACCAGGGCGACGGCACGGCCGATTGCCTGCGCGACGAACCGGATCTTTTCACGTTCTCGATGCATGCGGAGAAGAATTATCCCATCCGCAAGATCCCGAGCGATCTCGATATCGGCCTGCCGGATGTCATGGAGGACGATGCCTATCTCGATGCCCTCGGCGCCCATCTGCCGCGCCTCCTCGATGCCGTCGAGCCGGACCTCGTGTTCTTCAACGCGGGAGTCGATCCTCACCGGGAGGACAAGCTCGGGCGGCTTGCCCTATCGGACGACGGCCTGCGGCGGCGGGACGCCTACGTGATCGAGCAGGCGCGCAGCCGCCGGATCCCGCTGGTGGCCGTGATCGGCGGAGGCTATTCCCCCGACATCGAGGCCCTGGCCCGGCGGCACGCCATCGTCTTCGAGGCGATGGCTGCCTGGAGCGAGACGGGGCAGGGCGCTTGAGCTGTCAGCGCGCCAGCGACGCCGCAAGCTGCGCGGCGAGCGCGGCGTTGTTCTTCACGAGGGCGATGTTCGTGGCGAGGCTCCGCCCGCCCGTCTTCTCGAACAGGTGCGACAGCAGGAAGGGCGTCACGGCCTTGCCGGCGATGCCGCGCGCCTTCGCCTCGGCCACGGCCGCGTCGATGAAGGCCTTCATCTCGCTCGCGGGAATTTCAGCGGCATCCGGAACGGGATTGGCGACGAGGACGCCGCCTCCGAGCCCCAAAGCCTCCTTGGTCCGGATGAGATCCGCCATCGCGTCCGGGCTGTCGAGGCGCAGGGGAACGGGCAGGTCGCTCGTCCGGCTCCAGAAAGCGGGAAAGCGATCCGTCCGGTAGCCGACCACGGGCACCCCGCGGGTCTCGAGGTATTCGAGGGTTCGGGGCAGGTCGAGGATGGCCTTCGCCCCGGCGCAGATCACCGCCACGGGCGTGCGGGCCAGCTCGTCGAGATCGGCCGAGATGTCCATGCTGTCCTCGACCCCCTGGTGGACGCCGCCGATGCCGCCCGTGGCGAAGACGCGGATGCCGGCCAGATGGGCGCAGATCATGGTGGCGGCCACCGTCGTCGCGCCGTGCTGGCGGGAAGCGACCGCATAGGGCAGGTCGGCGCGGCTCAGCTTCATCACGTCCCTGGCGGTGCCGAGCCATTCGAGTTCCGCGTCCGACAGGCCGATCTTGATGCGCCCTTCGATGATCGCGATCGTTGCCGGCACGGCACCGTTTTCGCGCACCACGGCCTCCACCTCGCGCGCCGTGGCGACGTTCTGCGGATGGGGCATGCCGTGGGTGATGATGGTGGATTCGAGCGCGACGACCGCGCCGCCGGCGGCGAGCGTCGCCTGCACTTCGGGAGCGATGTCGAGGAAACGGCCGGCGGTGTCGTGATTCATGAAATCTCCCGTTCAGGGGCTGGGCGGTGCTCCTCCCCTTGGCTGGCGCATCGTTGACTGCGCAAAACCGGATCCACTTTTTCGTACGATGCCCTAAGGGACAATGCGGATTGCAGCAAGGCGGGCGACAGGTCGGGCCTCACGCTCACCGGGCTCTCCACCGTGAGGGCCGCCGCGGCGGTGCCGAGCCGGGCCGCGTCGGGCAGGGTGGCCCCCTTCATCATGGCCGCGAGAGTGGCGGCGATCAGGGCATCCCCCGCGCCGGTCGCATCGACGATCGCGGCCCTGATCGCGCCGATCGTCGCGATCCCGGAGGGATCCGCCGCGACGAGCCCCTCGTCCCCGAGCGTCAGGACGACCCTTTCCACACCGCGGGCGAGCAGGGCACGGACCGCGGCCTCCGGCTCCGCCTCGGGGCGGTCGAGACAGACGCGGGCCTCGTCGAGGTTGAGGAACAACGCGCCGAGGCCATTCAGGTCCTGCGGCAGGCGCACCACTTTCGGGGTCGAGACCGCGTCGATTGCAAGCATCAGGCCCCGTTGCCGGGCAAGGCCGATCAATGCGTGCAAAGTCTCTGGCGGCAGGTTGCAATCGGCGAAGATCCACGCCGAGCCGAGGTCGATCCTGCGCAGCAGGGCAGGGGTGATTTCCTCGAACACCGCCATGTTGGCGAGGCCGACGGCGAGCTCCCCGTCGGGCTGCAGCACGGCCACATATTCCGCGGTGGCATGCCCACCGGAGACGGTCACGGCGCGGGTGTCGATGCCGAGGCGGTTCAAGTCGTCGAGCAGGGCACGGCCATTGTCGTCGTCGCCCACGGCCGAGGCCAGGGCGGCTTGGATTCCAAGACGCGCCATGTTCTCCGCCACGTTGCGGGCGACGCCGCCGAACGAGCGCTCCGACACGACGGGATTGGAGGTCCCCGGCCGGATCGCGTCCAGGGCACGGTACTTGCGGTCGATGGCGGCCCCGCCGATGCAGACGATTCTGCTCATGCCCGGCTTCATCTCCTCCACCACCTTTCGACCGCTGCGCCGCAGAGCATATGGCGGAAGACCGGCCGTGCCGCAACGGGCCGGGTTGTCGGTGGCCCTCAAGCCGAGAGGGCAAAATCCGTTCCTGGTTTGCGCTGGATCAATGCCGGGGCCGCCCGGACCTGTAGGCTTGCCTGACAGCATGGAGGCGACCATGGGCTTGGGAACGGCGATCAAGGAATGGCAACTGAACTGGAGGCAGAGACATGAACTCGACCTCCTCGATCCCGATCAGAGGGCGGCGCTGGCCCGGGACATCGGGGTTCCCACGGAGATGCTGCCGATCCTCGTGGCGAGGGGCACGGACGCCGCGAAGGAGCTGCCGCGCCTCATGAGCGCGCTCTCCCTCGACCCCGACCAGATCAGGCAAATCCACGCGTCGCTCATGCGCGACATGAGCCTGACCTGCTCGGCATGCACGGCGGCCACCCGCTGCCGGAACGATCTCGATCACGGCGGAGCCTCCGCCCATTACCGCGAATACTGCCCCAATGCGGAGGTTCTGCAGGAGCTGCAGGACGAAGCCTCTCCAGGTTCCGCGCGCGCCTGAGCGTCACGGCATCGCACGCGTTCCGGGTGGCATTCTTCGCGTCATGGCCGACGAAGATGCTGATGCGTCGATGTCAAAGATCCAGCACCCTTGGGCCCGCAGCTTGCGCTGCGAGCCTGTCGGGGTCGAGGGAGGTGCGACGGGCAGCCCGGCTCGAATGCGATGAGAATGGAAGAGCCGGACGGCGC